>JAFVCB010000020.1 GCA_017479555.1 Bacteroidaceae bacterium
CTGCCATAGCTTTCACCACGCTGTCGGTCACTTTGTCGGCAAAGCAAGCCACGAGGTCACCTTCGTTGACTGTATAAATTTTCTTTCCATCAACTTCCTCGGAGGTCATGGGCAAGGACAGTTTAACGCCCCAGTCGAGCAGACATCCAAACAGAAGATCAAGGTCTGTGCGGTCACTCTTGACGTTATTCAAGAATAGGTCAAGTTGGTCTTGATTATAGTCCTTTGGTGTGCGCTCAATATCCTCGAAATTGCCTTCGTCAACACAGAATACGCGGAAGCCTGTATCAAGGTCTTTTGCCTCTGGATGGTCTTCCTTGATTTTCTTTCCTGCCCGACGGATGCGTTCCTTGCCGATTTCACAGATGTTTTTGTAGCCTGCCTTGTAGGCTTCACTATCTTCTTCCGTTTTCTCTGGTAATTGTACCATAATAAACTTACGGTTGCCTCCATCTTCTGCATTAAGTTGCATAGTTGCATGGGCGGTGGTTGCTGAACCTGAAAAGAAGTCGAGGATGGTGGAGTTTTTATCACTTCCTATTTGAAGGAAACGATTCATATACCTCAATGGCTTAGTATTTGTAAAAACTGATTGACCCATTAAATCTCGGAAATCGCGAGTAGCCTCCTGTCCATGACCAACTTCCTCAAATGTCCATAATGTCATTGGAGTAACACCATCTTGAACTTCTGAAAGGAATAACTTTGGAACAGGAGAATTATCGCCATTGGCTCCAAACCATATTCTATTATCAGCAAGCATTTGTTGAAAACGCTCTTTTGTAAATCTCCAACAATATCCACTGGGAGGAAGGAAAGTTTTACCAGTTGGCCCTATTATTGGATATATCTGTTTTTCCACAGCGGGACCCACTGTAAGATTCCCCACTTTCCAAACGCCACGTGGGTCATTATCAGGATTTTTATAATCTTTATTTTGCTTGTCGCTCCGAGGCAATAAATTCATCTTGAATTTGTCCAAGCATTTTGAATAGATATAACAGAATTCATGATTCTCTGAGAAATATTTCTTAAGACTAATAGGAGCATATGTTCTTTGCCACACAACACATGCTACAAAATTTTGAGATCCAAAGATTTCATTGGCAATTTTCTTAATATTCTCCTCTTCATGGTCATCAATAGAAATAAAAACTGCCCCATCCTCACTCAAAAGCGAGCGTGCTACCATTAAGCGTGAATAAATCATTGAACACCAATCGCTATGATATTTACCATTGCTATCGGTATTTTTCCTATATCTATTACCTAATTCATCTACAGCTCCCGACGCTTCGTCATATTCTGCCTGGGTCTGAGTATAATCATCATGATACACAAAATCCTTTCCTGTATTGTAAGGCGGATCAATATAAATCATCTTTACCTTACCGAGATAAGACTTCTGTAAGAGTTTCAGTACTTCGAGGTTGTCACCTTCGATATAGAGGTTCTGCGTGTTATCCCAATCCACGCTATCCTCCTTCACAGGGCGGAGCGTCTTGTTGATAGGACGCAATACTTCGGCACGTGCTTCCTGCTTGCCCACCCAATTGAACTCGTATGCTTCGGTAGCATCTTCAATGGTGTCGTCACCAAGCAGCTGACGTAAAACGTCAAAGTTTACCACACGTTTGATTTTTCCTGTCTTGGGGTCTGTAGCCTCCGTAAAACAGGAAGGTGCAATCTGATAGAGTTCATCAAGGTTGAGTTGCGCTCCATCAGCTGACTGCAAACTTAATCTTTCTGGTCTTTCCATTGTTATGCTGTTTTTATTGTTTTAATTTTTGTAATTCTTTTTGCCATTGGGCAATCTGTTTCTTGATGCCTCGCGCCTCTCCGTTCAACTCCATTTGGCGGTTCAGCTGACTCTATTCGTCTCTTTCCAAGAGACGGAGAGGAAGATATATTCTTTAATATTCCGTTATTTAAGAGCCATTCTGCTTTCAAATAGCTAAACTTAGTCAGTAATTACCCCCTATAGAGCCACTTTTTTATATAAATAAAGGTGTATTATGGCCTAAAATGATTACTTTTACATTCAAATTCTCCGTCTCTTGGAAAGAGAAGGAGTAAGTTGATAAAAATCTCATTCTACAACAACCCTAATATCATCTTGTTTGCCTTGTCAACCACTGATGTTTCCAGTGAAGCGAGGTATATTTGCGTCGTTGCTTCAGAATCATGTCCCATGCCTTCGCTGATAACTGAAAGAGGTACGTTCTTTGCCTTAGCAGCACTCGCCCAAGAGTGACGAGCTACATACATGGTGAGTGGTCGCTGAAGTTTTAGCATAGTAGATAGTTCCTTTAGACGGTAGTTGACCAGATGCAGGGCATTGTCATATTGTTTCCGTTCATTGCCTTCCATCTTGATAATCGGAAGAAGATATTCCGTTTCGTTTTCTGTGTACTTGGAAATGACTTCCTCCATACACTTCTCCCACTTGATAGTAAGTTGCTGTCCTGTCTTTCTTCTCCGATAGGTCAGGATGCCATTCTTCAAATCTGATTTTCTGAGATATGCCATATCGACGAAAGACATTCCTCTGGTGTAGAAGCTGAACATAAACATATCACGGGCAAAGTCTAATGATGGTTTCAAGGACAAATCAAGTTCCTTTAGTTCCCTAATGACTTTGATGGGAATTGCTCGCTTTACCATCTTATCCACTCCTGTATAGACGTGACGAAAGGGATTGTTCTGTGGAGTCAGGTCTTTTTCAACGGCTCGGTTATACACCGCCCGAAGATTTCGCATATAAAACGAAATGGTATTCATGCAAACACCTCTGACTTTCAGATGGGCCTCATAAAGAAGCATCATGTCTGATTTGATGCCGTCCAGCGGTACATCCTGATTCTCTCGAAATGCCATAAAGCTTTTGAGTGTAGCTGTGCAAGTCTCCGAAGTTCGCACTTTGCCCAACTGCTTCAGTTGCGCAATGACACTGTGCATAAAGGTAAAGAGGGAGGACTCCTTGCTCTGTTTATGGTACATGGTGATTACGTCGTCAGCTGTGAAGCGACGACGCTCCGTTTCTAATGAGCGAGCAACCTTTTCCAAACGAGCAAAATCCCACGACAGTCGCTCTTTAATACTATCCAGGAGATTAGAGCGATCGCCTTTGATGACAATGCTTGCTGATTCTGCATCCCATTCCTCTGCAAAAATCTTATAATCAGTATTTAGCTGACGGACTACCCGATTGTGGATAATCTGGAAATAGAGAGTTCCCTTCTTGCCATCCACTGTGGATGGTCTGAACTTTATCTTTATTGATGTCATCATATTTGCATGTTCCATGTTTAAAAATAACCAACACACCAGACAGTCGTCTTTTTTCCTTATTGAAACGTTCAGCATGAGAACCACCAAAACAAGTCACCTCTTTCTCTATCCGTCAGAAACAAGAATGCATCAATTCTGTAAAGACCGTCATTTCATCAAAACTTGCTATGCACTCCCGACATGAGGCTACAAAACAGCGATGGCGAAAATCGATGAAAGGTATCTGCTTTTCGCCCACTATTTGAAATTTGTCCCATTCCATGAAGTATTACATGCTCTCCCAGGCTGATAGCTCGCCAGCCTATCCAGCCTATGCTTAGCAGAATGCTTCTATAAATGAGCATTCGTGGGCGAGATTAACGTTCAAATAGTGGCAAGTGGATATGTCAAAGCATGAGATGATGAAAAGCAATAGCTAAAAATGAAAAAAGAAAAAAGGCGCAGCGTCGAAAATCCAAGTAGAAAATGTAACTTTGCGGCCAAATTAAGAAAACATACGGCCCCAATGACCGAAAAACAGATTATACCCGACTTTGTTTTCCAGACCAGCTGGGAGGTTTGCAACAAGGTAGGAGGCATATATACCGTACTTTCTTCGATAGCTAAGACGCTTAGCACGATGCTACCCAGCCAAGGGTTGTGCTTCATAGGTCCCGACATCTGGAAGCAGACACCCTCTACCTATTTCACCCCCGACGATACCCTCTGTCCGCAGTGGCGCGAAGCCGCACAGCGTGCAGGCATCAAGGTGCGCTTAGGCCGATGGAACATCCCTGGCACACCGATGGCTGCGCTCGTGGACTTTACTCCATATTATAATATAAAGGATCAGCTCTACGGGCTGGCCTGGGAAGAATTTCAAGTAGACTCTCTGCATGCCTACGGAGACTACGACGAAGCCTCTATGTTCAGCTACGCAGCGGGCAAGTTTGCCGAAGTCATCACGCGCGAGTTTCTCGCTGGCAAGCACGTTGTATATCAGGCTCACGAGTGGATGAGCGGCTTGGGCATGCTTTTCTTGAAACAACGCTTACCTGAGGTTGCCACCGTGTTTACCACGCACGCCACGAGCATCGGGCGTAGCATCACGGGCAACAACAAGTTGCTCTACGCCTATTTCAACGGCTACGACGGCGACCAAATGGCGCGCGAGCTCAACATGGAAGCCAAGCACAGCATTGAGAAACAGAGTGCGCACCACGCTGACTGCTTCACCACGGTGAGTACGTTCACGGCGCGCGAGTGCGAGCAGCTCCTACAGAAACTTCCCGACACGGTATTGCCCAACGGATTTGAGGCTGCCTTTGTACCCAAAGGCAACGACTATACCAAGACCCGCACACAGTCGCGTAAAAAGCTCCTCGAAGTGGCCGAAACGCTCACGGGTGCACCCTGCGCGCGCGATACGCTTATCATCTCCACAAGCGGACGCAACGATTTTCGCTGCAAGGGATTTGACGTATACTTAGAGAGTTTAGCTCGTCTGAATGCCACGCTACGCGACAAAGGACAGCGCGGCACGAGTGTGCTGGCTCTGATAGAAGTGCCATGCTGGTGCGACGGCCCGCGCCAAGACCTCATCGATGCCATCGCAAGGGGCGAAAAGGGCGGACTGACAGAGCCAAACCTGACGCACCACTTGGTAAATCCACACGAAGATCGCATTCTCTCGCTCATCAAGCACTTGGGACTGGACAACGCACCTGAGCAGCCCGTCAAGGTGCTACTCGTGCCCTGCTATCTCGAAGGTGCAGACGGCCTATTCGACATGCCCTACTACGAACTATTGACGGCCAACGACCTGTGCGTTTATCCCTCCTACTACGAGCCTTGGGGCTACACGCCGCACGAGGCCATCGCCTTCCACATCCCCTGCATCACCACCGATCTGAGCGGCTTCGGCGGCTGGGTGAGCCAAACTCTGGGGCATGATGGGCAGTTAGAAGACGGATGTCTTGTCCTGCATCGCGATGATGCCAACTTCGACGAAGTTTGCCACACCATAAGCCAAGCCATACAGACCTATCAAGCCCTCTCCACCAAGGAGCGCGCACTGATACGTCGCCGTGCCGAAGCCCTCAGCAAGAAAGGAGACTGGCAACACTTTGCCAAGCACTACCTCGAAGCCTATTCACAAGCTATTTATAAAAACATACAATAAACACCAATGAAAGTAAAAAGCAGTTATTCCAACATCCCCACTTGGGACACCATCACTGTCAAGTCGCACATCCCTACAAAGTTGCAGAAACTTGATGAGTTGGCGCACAACCTTTGGGGCTCGTGGAACCAACCCTGTCGCGATTTGTTCAAGAGTTTGAACCCAGAACTCTACAAAGAGGTCAATCGCAATCCCGTAGAGCTTCTCTACCGCATGGACTACGATGCGCTCAAAGAGCTATCAGCCGACCCCGAGGTCATAGCCCGCATGGACAAAGTCTACACAGAGTTCCGCAAATATATGGATGAGAAGCCCAACGCTAATCGTCCAAGCGTAGCCTATTTCTGTATGGAATATGGTATGCACCACAGCCTCAAGATATATAGCGGCGGTCTGGGTATCCTCGCTGGCGACTACATGAAGGAGGCCAGCGACAGCAATGTGGACATGTGTGGCATAGGTCTGCTCTATCGTTACGGCTACTTCACACAGAGCCTCTCCATGGACGGACAGCAGATTGCCAACTATGAACCACAGGACTTCGACCGCATGGCTATCGTGCGCGAGCTCGACGAGAATGGCAACCAAGTATTTGTGGACGTTCCTTTCCCTGGCCGCACCGTGCATGTGGCTGTGTTCCGTGTGAATGTGGGTCGCGTGAAACTCTACCTCATGGACACCGACAACATGTACAACGAGGAGGGCGACCGCAACATCACCCACGCACTCTACGGTGGCGACTGGGAGAACCGCATCAAGCAGGAATACCTGCTCGGCATCGGCGGTATGTTGATGCTCAAGAAGTTGGGTATCACAAAAGACATCTACCACTGCAACGAAGGTCATGCTGCCCTGTGCAACGTACAGCGTCTGTGCGACTACGTAGCCACAGGCTTGAACTTCGACGAAGCACTCGAGCTGGTACGCGCCTCATCGCTCTACACCGTACACACCCCCGTACCCGCTGGCCACGACTACTTCGAGGAGGGACTCTTTGCCCGCTACCTCGGTGGTTACCAAGACCGTTTAGGCATCTCGTGGGACGACTTCATGGGACTCGGACGCACCAATCCCGCTGACAAAGGCGAGAAATTCTGCATGAGTACCTTCTGCTGCAAGACTTGTCAGGAAGTAAATGGTGTGAGCTACCTCCACCAAAACGTCAGCCGCGACATGTTTGCAGGCATCTGGCCTGGCTACTACCCCAAAGAGAGCCACGTAGGCTACGTCACCAATGGTGTACACCTGCCCACATGGTGCTCCAAAGAGTTTATGGCCGTCTACAAGAAATACTTCGACAAGAACTTCCTGCACGATCAGAGCAACGCCAAACTGTGGGAGGCCATCTACAACGTTCCCGACGAAGTGGTTTGGAAGACCCGCACAGCACTCAAGGAGAAGCTCGTGAAGTACATTCGCGGTCGTTTCCGTGAGTCATGGCTCAAGAACCAAGGCGATCCCTCGCGTGTAGTGTCGCTGCTCGACAAGATTAACCCCAACGCACTCGTCATCGGTTTTGCCCGTCGCTTTGCTACCTACAAGCGCGCCCATCTGCTCTTTAGCGACCTCGATAGATTGGCTAAGATTGTTAACAACCCCGACTATCCTGTACAGTTCATCTTCGCAGGTAAGGCACACCCCGCCGATGGTGCAGGTCAAGGCCTCATCAAAACCATCTACGAGATTTCGCAACGTCCCGAGTTCCTCGGAAAGATTATCTTCCTCGAGAACTACGACATACAACTTGCCCGTCGACTGGTGAGCGGTGTGGACATCTGGATGAACACACCTACACGTCCCCTCGAGGCCAGTGGTACGAGCGGTGAGAAAGCCCTGATGAACGGTGTAGTCAACCTCAGCGTACTCGACGGATGGTGGTATGAAGGCTATCGCGAGGGCGCAGGTTGGGCACTGACCGACAAGCGCACCTATCAGAACCAAGACTTCCAGGACAAGCTCGATGCCAGCACCATCTACTCCATGCTCGAGCAAGAGATTATCCCCCTCTACTACGCACGTGGCACAAAAGGCTACAGCGAGGGTTGGGTACGTGTAGTGAAAAACAGCATCGCACAAATCGCTCCTCACTATACGATGAAGCGTCAGCTCGACGACTACTACGAAAAGTTCTACACCCCTCAGGCAGAACGCTTCCGCCTCATCAACGCCGACAACGCCAAGATAGCACGTCAGCTTGCTGCATGGAAAGAAGAAGTGGCTGAGCAGTGGGACAACATTCGCGTGATAAGCAGCGAGGTGAGCAACAATATTCAGGATGGCACCATCGTGAGCGGTTCTGAGTTTACCGTGAAGCACGTGGTTGACGAAGCAGGCTTAACCGATGCAGTCGGCATTGACATGGTTGTGGTAAGCACCATCAACGGTCAAGACAAGCTCTACAAGGTGTTCCCCATGAACTTAGTTTCGCGCGAGGGTTCACTCCACACCTTTGAGTGCACACTGGCCATGGACTTGGCAGGCACATTCCGCGTAGCCTATCGTATGTATCCCAAACACAAGGCATTGGCACATCGCCAAGACTTCGCATACGTACGTTGGTTTAACTAAGACCTCTTCCCTACTACAATAAAGAAAGGCGTATAAATCCCTTGCGGACTTATACGTCTTTCTTTTTAAGCCTTATCGCGTTCGTTAGAGTGAACAATGCGCGCGATTTTCAGCGGACAACATAAACCTAATGTAAAGGATAGTTCACAGCGTGTGCAGGAACTCAGCAGCCTGTCCCAGCGCAGCCGTCTTGCCGACATCCATCAGACGAAGCGACGGCACTTCGTGTCCCACAATGCGGAGACTGTGGCATTCGGAAAGATAAAAATGCATCACGGGGAAACACTCACCGTAGCGGGATAGCGCTTCGGCTATGCGCGGCGACACCAAGTGTATGCCGCTGAAAGCCAACGGTCGGAGCTGTGAGAGGTCGTCGGTGGGGAGAAAGCCGCGTTGCTCTCCTGTCTCCTCGTGTCGCCATCCGCGCAGCAGCATCGTGTGGTCGAAATAGAGTTTTCGAGACGTCACACGCTCGCTCACCATCAATGCCGCATCGTCGTGCAGGTGCGCCTCGTAGAACGCACGAAGGGGTGCATTGCTCAATATATCTACGTTGTGAATCAATACGGGCAAGTCGTCGTCTTGTTCAAAAAGCGAAAGTGCCTGACGCAGTCCTCCGCCCGTATCGAGCAGGCGCAGCGACTCGTCACTCACATGAATAGGTACACCAAAGTCGTGCTGCCCCAAGAAGTCTACTATCTGCTCAGCAAAGTGGTGAACGTTGACGACAATCTCTGTAGCCCCTTCGCTAATCAGACGACGCAACGTATGCGTGAGAAGAGGCACGCCGTCTACGGGGACTAACGCCTTGGGCATCGAATCGGTGAGTGGACGCAAGCGTGTACCCAAACCAGCGGCAAAGACTAAAGCTTTCATAGTGTAAAGAGAGCTGGCGCAGTGTTTCTATAGGTTTCCTGAAGAGAAACACATGCCACATAGGCTCTGAATAGATAGGTAGTTTATAGAAAAACATACAATCCGTCCACATGCTGTCTGTGAACGGATTGTACGGGAAACGAGTGGCTTAGTGTGCGCTCACAAACTGATCCAAGAAACGTACGTCGTTCTCGGAGAAGAGACGCAGGTCGCTCACTTGATACTTGAGATTGGTGATACGCTCCACACCGAGGCCAAAGGCATATCCGCTATACACTTCGGGGTCTATGCCGCCCGCCTTGAGCACATTGGGGTCAACCATGCCGCAGCCGAGAATCTCTACCCAGCCAGTGTGTTTGCAGAAGCCGCAACCCTTTCCGCCACAGATATTGCAAGAGATATCCATTTCGGCACTGGGCTCAGTGAAGGGGAAATAGCTGGGACGCAGACGTATCTTGGTGTCTTCGCCAAACATCTCGCGCGCAAAGGTCAACAACACTTGTTTGAGGTCGGTGAACGACACACCTTTGTCGATATACAAGCCTTCTATCTGGTGGAAGAAGCAGTGTGCACGTGCAGAGATGGCCTCGTTGCGATAAACACGCCCAGGACATACCACGCGGATGGGCGGTTTCTGCAACTCCATCACCCTACTCTGTACGCTACTGGTGTGCGTACGCAATACCACATCGGGCTGCTGCTCCACAAAGAACGTGTCCTGCATATCGCGAGCGGGATGGTCGGGCGCAAAATTGAGCGAAGAGAATACATGCCAATCGTCTTCAATCTCAGGACCTTCGGCCACGCTAAAGCCTAAGCGTGCAAAGATACGCAGGATTTCGTCGCGTACCAACGTGATAGGATGGCGTGTGCCCAGGGGTTGAGGATAGGCCGTACGTGTGAGGTCGAGGTCGTCGCTTACCGTTTCTGTACGAGCGATGGTCTGGCGAAGAGCATCGAAGCGTTCCTGAATAGAAGTCTTGAGTTCATTAATCTTCATTCCCATCTCGCGTTTCTGCTCGGCAGGCACCTCACGAAAACGCGCCATCAGGTCGTTCAGTATACCTTTCTTGCTGAGGTATTTGATGCGCAGAGCCTCTAACTCTTGCTCATTCTGTGCAGCCAATTGGGACAAGCCCTCGCGGACGCGGCGTATTTCTTCTATCATTTTCTTGAAAAGGTTATTCGTTTAAGCGCACAAAAGTAGTTTATTTTTACGAAAAGAGGACCACACGTAGCAGAAAAGGCGTATTTTTGCGCATCTAATAAAGCTAATCGGGCAAAAGAAAGTATATATTCGTGGGGAGCGCGTGGCAATCACTCAGCTGGCTCGCAGAAAGAGCCAAAGGCCGCCCATCACTGCTTGAAGCAGCACTACGCTTGGTCAAGTGCACGGACTACTTTCTCGTAGAAGGCACAGCCTATCATCACGCTTTTATCCTCTAAATGCTCTGCCCATCAGCGAAAAAGATTCTATACATGTGGACTGAAAACGTTTCGCTTTTACCCTATAACACCTTTGGCATACAAGCACGCTGCAAGCGTTTCGCCGCTTATCATACGGTAGCAGAACTGCAAGACATACTTCAGGCTCTACGCACGACACATCCCAACGATCCCATTCTCTGTGTAGGCGAGGGTAGCAATTTGCTCTTCACCACGGACTTTCCTGGCACGGTGCTTCATAGTGAGATGAAAGGCCTCGCGGTGACTGACTTCGACGAAGAGCGTCTGCTGGTCAGTGCAGAGTCGGGTTGGAACTGGGATGAGTTTGTAGGACTTTGCACCGAAAAAGGATACTATGGTCTGGAAAATCTATCCTACATTCCAGGCACGGTAGGTGCTTCTGCCGTACAAAACATCGGTGCTTATGGTGTGGAGGCCGAACAACTCATTCATCAAGTCCATGCCGTAGAGATAGCTACGGGCGAGTGCCGCACCTTTGCGCACGATATGCTTCGCTATGGATACCGGCAGAGCATCTTCAAGCAAGAGTGGAAAGGTCGCTTTGTCATCACCCGTGTGGACTATCTTCTTCACAAATCATTCCAGCCTGCTACAGCGTATGGCTCTTTGGGCAAAATCATTGCTGAACAGCACAACGGCGAGACATTGACTGCCCAAAAGCTACGCGACATCATCATTCACATACGTCGGGAGAAGCTACCCGAACCTGCTGAGTTAGGAAGTGCGGGGTCTTTCTTTATGAACCCCGTCATCAACGCAGAAGCCTTTGCTGCCCTGCAAAGGCTCTACCCCACTATACCTCACTACGTGGTAGAGGGCGGCATCAAAGTGCCTGCAGGCTGGCTCATCGAGCAATGTGGCTGGAAAGGCAAGCGACAGGGAGCGGCTGGTGTATACGATAAACAAGCACTTGTAATAGTCAACCACGGAGGAGCCACAGGCGAAGAGATCGCACAACTGAGCGAGAGGATTTGTAAGGACGTGTACAACAAGTTTGGCATCGCAATACATCCAGAGGTGAACTTCATATAAGCAGCAGCGATGAAACGGGTTCATGTACTTATGGCGACCTACAACGGGGAGCGCTACCTACGGCAGCAGATAGACTCTATCTTGGCACAAAAGGGTGTAGAAGTCATCCTCACCGTGCGCGACGATGGTTCGACAGACACGACGTGCGATATACTCAAGGCATATAGCGACAAAGGCTGCCTGAAATGGTATAGGGGCAACAACGTGGGGCCTGCACAGAATTTCATGCTTCTGCTTCAAGAAGCCGAGGATGCAGACTACTATGCCTTTTCTGACCAAGACGACTATTGGGAGTCCGACAAGCTTCTCGCTGCAGTTAACCAATTAGAAGAAGCCCAAAACGATTTAGCGCTCTACTTCTCACAGACCTGTCTCGCAGACGAGGCTTTGCATCCGTTGCCACACCAAATACACATCCGTCCTTTGCTCACCTATGGCGAATCGCTGGTCTATCAGTTCATCGGCGGTTGTACCATGGTGTTGACACACGCTCTGCGCGAAGCCGTCAATCGCTACAAGCCACAGACCTTATACATGCACGACGTGTGGATCTACTGCGTATGCTTAGCCATTGGCGGAAAAGCCTTTTTCGATGCCAAGCCACATATCTACTACCGGCAACATGCCCAAAACGTGGTGGGACAGGGCAATCGTCGCAATGAATGGAAGCGCAGAGTAGGACGCATAGCCCACCTCGAACAGGCTCGCTACAAGACTGCTCTCGAGCTTATCGAAGGCTACGCAAACGAGATGCCCGCCTCAAACCTTGCCCTCACGCAAGATTTTATCAAAGCGAAGCACAACCTGCTCGCACGCCTTAGACTGCTTTGCGACAAACGTTTAGCCACGTCAAGCCCCGCTACGTCGCGACGATTCAGACTGGCTTTGCTCATGGGCATCTACTAAACTTGGCGTTTTTCTAAAACAGAACCGTACTCCCCCATCTCAGCCGCACATTGATTTATCATACTCACGATTGTTTATGACACTGCCCAAAATATCGATAATCACCATCTGTTATAATAGCGAGAAGACACTCGCCGAAGCCATAGAGAGTGTCTTGGCGCAAGACTATCCCGCCTTGGAACTCATCATCATCGATGGCGGCAGCACAGATGGCTCACTCGACATCATCAATCGCTATCGTCAACAAATAGCCGTTGTGGTGAGCGAGAAAGACAAGGGCATCAGCGACGCGTTCAACAAAGGCATTCATCAAGCCAGCGGAGAGCTGATAGGCATACTCAACTCTGACGACATCATGCTACCAGGTGCCTTGCACCACATCGCAGAGCAGTACGACGGCGCCACCGATGTATACAGAGGCAATATGCTCCTATGGAATGCTGACACGGGACTCAAAGTCATCGAAAAGCCTTCGCTACGTTTCCCGCGCATACCTTTCATCATCCACGTTTGCCATGGCGGTACGTTCATCACTCGCGAGGCTTATCGCAAGCACGGAGGGTATGATATCCAAATGAAGTATATGATGGACTTGGATTTGCTCACACGTTTCTATAACCAAGGCCTACGTTTCAAGCACATAGATGCAGAAATCGAAGCCTTTCGTATCGGAGGCGTGACAAACTCCCCCCTGCGAGCCAAGCGAGAGGAAATCAGATACTTCATCTTGAAGAACGGCGGAAACAAGATACAATATTATATATATTATACCGCACTGTGGATGCAAGATGCTTTGAAGCGGCTGCTCAATCTC
Source organism: Bacteroidaceae bacterium (assembly GCA_017479555.1). Lineage (GTDB taxonomy): Bacteria > Bacteroidota > Bacteroidia > Bacteroidales > Bacteroidaceae > Alloprevotella. Next base: position 13,116 of record JAFVCB010000020.1, read on the forward strand.
TTTGGAGAAGATTTCAAGCGCAAGCTGAGGTATCGCCACCAAAGTGCATAGACCAGCGGCGCTAAGCCCTACGTATTATTATTATCCTCCCATCGACCATGAGGGACTAGCGCACCGCACACTACCCTACTCAAGAAAAGCATAGCACCACTCCCTCCGCTATGCGAGCTGCTCAGAGAATATGAAACTCACCTTTTTAGGCACTGGCACCAGCACAGGCATTCCCGTCATAGGTTGCAACTGCAGAGTATGCACGTCGAGCGACAAGCACGACAAGCGACTTCGCACTTCGGCACTCTTGGAAACGACACAAGGCACACGTATTCTTTTCGACTGCGGTCCTGATTTCAGACAGCAAATCTTGCCGTTTAGCTTTCGCCCTTTTGATGCCATACTGCTCACCCACGAGCACTACGACCACGTAGGCGGACTTGACGACCTGCGTCCGTATAGCATTTTTGGCTCTCAGCAAATCTATGCCAATGCCATCTGCACGAGGCACATCAAAGAGCGTATGCCCTACTGTTTTGCAGGCAATACGCCAAGCGGTGTACCACAACTCTGTCTGCACGAAGTCAGTAGCGGCACACCTTTTAATATAAACGAATTAGAGATTCTACCCATTGAAGTGATGCACGGGCCGCTCCCTATCCTAAGCTATCGCATAGGTTCATTTGCGTATATCACCGACCTAAAGACGATAAGCCCCGAGAGCGAGCAAATGCTTCATGGTGTGGACACCTTGGTACTCAACGCGCTGCGCCACACACCACATGTCACGCATCAGACCATCGACGAAGCGGTAGCTCTCAGTCAACGCATCGGAGCAAAAAACACCTATCTCATCCATTTCAATCACGATGCGCCGCTGCACCGCGAAGCCTTAGAGCAATTGCCCAAAGGCATTTGGCCAGCCTACGATGGACTACAGATAGAGGTGTGAGCTTCTTCTATATTGAGGAGCGCACCTTGTGTCCTCGAGAATGCGCATTTACCCGCAAGTACAGCCCCCTCAAGTGTGCAAAACACCTACTCTATATAGTATCTGTACGCAGAAAGTTCAATATGAACTAACTCCGAGACGCTTTTTTTCTTATTTTCGCGCCGTCTCTATTCTTGCCACGGCTCACGCAGTCATGAGCCAAAATGCCTTGGAAGGCACTACGGGCACGAATAGCCTTACTTACAGAATCAAAAAAAACACGATAAGATAATGACCATTCAACAACAAAAAATCAAGACTCTCGTAGAGATGCGTGCCAAAGCACGCCAAGGCGGAGGCGAGAAAGCCATTGACAAACAGCACGCCAAGGGTAAGCTCACCGCTCGCGAACGTATTGACCTGCTTTTGGACAAGGGTTCATTTGAGGAAATGGATATGTTCAAGCTTCATCGTTGCCACAACTTCGGCATGGAGAAGAAGCAATTTTTGGGCGACGGCGTAGTATGCGGCAGCGGCACCATAGAAGGTCGCTTAGTCTATGTCTTTGCACAAGACTTCACCGTCAATGGCGGTTCTCTATCAGAAACCATGGCACAGAAGATATGCAAGGTAATGGATCAAAGTCTGAAAATGGGTGCACCTTGCATCGGACTGAACGACAGCGGCGGCGCACGCATCCAAGAAGGCATCAACTCTTTGGCAGGCTTTGGCGAGATATTCCAGCGCAACATTGAAGCCAGTGGCGTAGTACCTCAAATCAGCGGCATCTGCGGTCCTTGTGCTGGCGGCGCTGTATACAGCCCTGCATTGACCGACTTTGTAGTGATGCTTGAGGGGATTAGCTACATGTTCCTCACAGGTCCTAAGGTGGTCAAGACCGTCACAGGCGAAGATGTCTCACAAGAGGAATTAGGAGGAGCCAGTGTGCATAGCACCAAGAGTGGTGTGGCGCATTTCACAGCCAAGACAGAAGAGGAGTTTGCCGCATTGATACGCAAGCTACTGACCTATCTGCCTCAAAACAATCGCGAACGCGCACCCCGTGTAGTCTGCACCGACCCCATCGATCGCAAGGCAGACTTGCTCAACACCATCATACCCGACAATCCGAACCAAGCCTACGACATGTACGAAGTAGTAGGTGCTGTTGTGGACAACGGTGAATTCCTTGAGGTGCATCGCGACTTTGCACGCAACATCATCGTGGGTTTTGCACGAATGAACGGACAAACGGTGGGCATCGTAGCCAATCAGCCCAAAGTATATGCTGGCGTTCTCGATTGCAATGCTTCGCGCAAAGCAGCTCGCTTCGTACGTTTCTGCGACTGCTTCAACATACCTATTGTTTCACTGGTTGACGTCCCTGGCTTCCTCCCTGGCACAGGACAGGAGTACAATGCGGTGATAGACCACGGTGCTAAGCTCCTATTTGCCTACGGCGAAGCCACTGTTCCCAAGGTAACTGTCACACTGCGCAAGAGCTATGGTGGCTCGCACATCGTGATGGGTTGCAAACAGCTCAAGGCCGACCTCAACTACGCTTGGCCCAGCAGCGAGATTGCCGTGATGGGTGCCGCAGGTGCTGTAGCCATTATCAACGGTAAAGCAGCCAAGGAACAGCCCGACCCCAAGGCATACCTCGCGCAGAAAGAGAAGGAATACAACGACCTGTTCAACACGCCCTACAAGGCCGCTGAATATGGCTACATAGACGACGTCATCGAACCACGCAACACGCGTCTGCGCATCTGCCGAGCATTGGCTCAGTTGGAGAATAAGCGCGAGACTCGTCCTGCCAAGAAACACGGCAACATCCCTCTCTAATCACACACGTAAGTGCTAAGAAAAGCCTCAAGCAAACAATGAAAACGATACGTTACCAAGTAGGACAGCACGATTTCCGTATCACGCTGAGTGAGAAGACAGGTTCTATCGTCAATGTCTCGTGCGACGGTCATCCACATAGGCCTGCAGCCGACGTGATGCCACGATATGCCGCCGCGATATGCTTAGCCCTGTTGCAATACGAAGTGGAAGAAGTACACGACGAAGAGCAGACCAGCATCACCATCACTCATGGTGGAAGCGCATGGAGCGACCCTTCTGAAATGTTCTTGAAACTCTGACATTTGCAGGACAAACTCACCACAGCCTTCCACGGCCTAACCTATTCTATTTCTTATGGTGTATACGCGCGCTCCGAGAGTAGCCACACACCACAAAAACAACCCGCACAATGAAACAATATAGTTACAATATAGATGACGCACGCTATGACGTTACCATCGAGAGTGTCAAAGACGGTATCGCTGAAGTCAATGTCAATGGCGTACATTTCAACGTAGAAATGCTGAGCGGCCAAATAGACGAAGCTGAGCTACCCACTCAGACTGGCGCACCTGCCACCACAGCAGCCCCCAAAGCAGAAAAGGCTCAGCCCCAAGCCGTTGCCGCTGCCCCCGCCCAACCCACAGGCACTGGCGAAGGCTCTCCCGTCAAAGCTCCGCTGCCTGGTGTTGTCACAGCCATCAAAGTCAGCGTAGGCCAGAGCGTCAAGAAAGGCGAAACGGTCGCCATCCTTGAAGCCATGAAGATGGAAAACAACATCGCAGCCGAATGCGATGGAAAAGTTACAGGCATCGCTGTTCAGGCAGGCGAGAGCGTGCTGGAAGGCACGGTGCTGGTCACCATCGCATAGCAAACCTATCTATCTCAAGTCAAACCCCATCGAGAAGAGGATATGTCCGCAAAGGCATATCCTCTTTTCTGTATCCCTTTCGCAACAAGCCTTCGTGCGACAGATACAGCCCCTACCCGCTCTGTTCGTTTTTGCAACAAAACCGAAATTGTTGCAAAAACGAACAGATTGTTTCCCATAGCTTGCATTTTATATTATCTTTGCAACCGTTTAGGCAAATCGGTCGTTAAGATTAGGCGTGAACGAGGAGCTTTGGCTTAATGAAGAAAGACCCACAAGGAAGACAATTGTTATGGTGTTCCTCTGAAGCATGGAGATGAAGCCCCAGTGAGGTGCAAGTGTTTTTCTTCGATGAGCATCCCTTTGGCTTCGTACAAAGACGCTTCACGCCCCATTCAGCAGCGACCCAAAGAAGAAAGCACATGGAACAAATCGGCATGGAACGGTGGAACACCTGCCTCGACATACTGCGCAGCAGCCTGCCCAACAAGACGTTCGACACTTGGTTTTCCCCCCTGCGCTTTGTAGCGTATAAGGGGAACGACCTCACCATCTCCGCGCCCAATGTCTATGTGCACGACTTCATTGAGGAGCATTGCATCAAGCAGTTCCAAGCAGCGCTCGTGACCGCATTTGGTCCATCGGTACGACTTCTCTATTCTATCCCTAAAGAAGAGACACCACAGCCCAAGAGCCAGCTGCTCGACCTCTCCAAGACCAACGAGAAGCCTCGCAAGCCTTTCAACACCAACCTCAATCGCAACTACTCCTTTGCCAACTTCGTAGAAGGCACAAGCAACAAGTTGGCACTCACCGTGGCTAAGGCTATAGCACACAATCCTGACCAAGTGACGTTCAACCCTTTCTTTATCTTTGGCCCCTCAGGCATAGGTAAGACTCACTTGGCCAACGCTATAGGCAGAGCCATTCACGAAGATTTCCCCGACAAGCGTGTACTCTTTGTACCCGTACATATCTTTCAAGCACAATACACCGAAGCGGTGCGCACAGGGAAATTCAACGACTTCATGGCGTTCTACCAAAGCATTGATGTGCTTATCATCGACGATATACAAGAGCTTGTCACGCCCAAGACGCAGCAATGCTTCTTTCATATCTTCAACCACCTGCACCAGAACCAGCGACACATCATCATCACGAGCGACCGTGCGCCCTCCCAACTCTCTGGGCTCGAAGAGCGCATGCTCACGCGCTTCAAGTGGGGCATGACGGCTGAGATAGAACGTCCCGACATTCAACTGCGTAAGGACATCCTGCGTGCCAAGACCTACCTTGACGGACTCACCCTCGACGAGAGCGTACTCGACTACATCGCCACCAATGTCACGGGTAGCGTCCGCGAGCTGGAGGGTGTAGTGAATAGCCTGATGGCATTCAGCATCACACTCGGCGGTGAAATCGATTGCGCGTTGGCCGCCTCGGTCATCTCCAAGACCGTCAACACACCCTCACAAATCGAAGTCGGCGACGTACTCATTGCTGTAGCCAAACACATGGGAGTGACGCGCCGCGATATGGCCTCGAAGAGTCGCAAGCAGCCCATTGTTTCTGCTCGCCACATGGCCATGTACCTGCTGCGTAAGCACTTCAACTTGGGCTACACCGAGATAGGCGATGCTTTCGGCGGACGCGACCACACCACCGTGCTTCATGCCCTCCGCCAGGCCGAGTCGCGCATGAGTACAGACACCGCATGGCAGAAAGCCTACGACGAAATAGAAGGTAAACTAACACGCGGCGAAGTCTCCTCACGCTAAATCCTATATCGGCCTAATAACCGTTTGGGCTGTATAAAAAAGAAACTGCCATCGACCCTCGATGGCAGTTATTGTATCTAAATGCATAGCCTCTCTTTCCTACTTCTTCTTTTCACTGCGCTGTAGGACATAGGGTATGCGAAAAGCCGTATATACCTCAAATATGGCTGCGATAGCGAGCGTCAACTTCCACTCGTCAGCTTTCAGCGGCCCGATGCGATAGGTATGTCCGATGAGCAGTAGACCTGTGAGTACCAAGAAAACCGCACCTGCAATCTGTTGGCGACGGAGGTGGCGCAGCGTGACATCGTCGCCCTCGTAGCGCATGAGCAGTTGCATAGCTGCAAAGAGCAACGCGCCAAGCGCAAAAACCAAGCTGGAGCAAGCTGTAGCCTCTTCCCAAAACAGAGGAAACAACAAGGAGAGGAGCATCAAGATGCCGCCCGTGCGAAAAAGCACGTTTTGCCAAGGTGTTAGGGGTCGCATAAGTTTATATCTGCGCTAAAAGACTAATCTTGAACAGCGTTGTCGAGCAAAGAATCGTTGTGCTCTATCACGTACACATCTTCGTCGCTACTCTTCATGAAGAGATGCACACGCGCTACACGCTCCACGGCACGCGGATTGTTTTCCAAGTCACGCAACTCGCGTTCGGCAGCAGCGTACTGCGCGTCGCACTGCTCTATCTGGGCGCGCAACTCATTGTTGCGCAGTGTGAGCCGGTAGCGAGCCAAGAAACTATTGGGATCGACAAAGCCAGCGATGACTATGAAGAAGATAATCACCAAGATATAGCGAAAGCGGATGAGGAAGCGGGTGATGCCCGAGAATTTTTCAGCCATGTGTAGATAGTGCTGTTCGCAAGTAGAACGGTTATGAAAAGCCATCGGGGAGAACAGCGTGCTTACCAGCGCGCTTGCCATGGATGCAAACGCAGCGGTACACAAGGCCATGCATCTCCCTATGGACGATGGAGAGCCAAAGATACAAAAAAACAAGAGCCAGGCACTACAAAAACCGTTTTTTGTTCAGATTGGCAGCGATGCATCCACTTTGGTGATAGTCCAGCGTACGAAAATGAATGGGCGGACAAGCTTTTCGCACCACTTCGCCTCGCACAGGCCGTTCGCACGTGTCAACCATCCACGTTTTCGCCTCAACAATCCGTGTATTCGTGTCAATAATCGGTGTTCGTGCCGACGCTTTGGAGCTTTTGGAGCAAAATGCGCGCACGTCTACATTTTTTGGCGTAACTTCGTCTCGCAAAAGCCGACAAGGGGATGTTCCACACAAAAAATATGGGACAAGGCATTAAACTTTTTCGACTTTCTTCACTCATACATACAGAACGGAGCTTCGCAAGCTCACCTACTTAGAGACTATTCACCAAAGTGTATCTCAACCAAACACCAGACTACTATGAAACGCTTTTTACTCTCATTCGTACTTTTGGCCAGTGTAATTTCAGCCCAAGCCTTCAGCTATGAGCGTGCCCGCGAACAGGCATTGTTCCTCTCCGACAAGATGGCGTATGAGCTGAACCTTACGGAAGGACAATACGATATGGCCTATCAGATCAACTTAGACTACTTCATGAACATCAGTTCGCACTACGATATCTACGGCGTCTACTGGCAATATCGCGATGCAGACCTTCGCTACGTCCTCTACGACTGGCAGTATTCGCTCTATCGTTCGCTGGACTACTTCTATCAACCGCTGCGCTGGGTGAGCTCAGCTTGGTATTTCCCCATCTATAGCCACTATTCTCGCACGCACTTCTTCTTTGGTCGTCCAGGCGTATACATTTCCTATCGTGGCGGTTGGCGTCCTCGCCAGGGTCGCACCGTAAGTCCCTATGCCTCCCATCGTCCAGTTGGCGGACGCGGTCTGCGCGACCATCACTACCCTGGTGCAGGCCATGTAGGTGGCCCTCAGCCCCAAGGACGTGGTCAAGGCGGACGTGGAGGTAACTTCGGACGCGGAGGACATGGTAGCGTAGGCAGCCAAGGTCAAGGCGGACGCGGAGGACAAGGCAGCATCGGCAGCCAAGGTCAAGGCGGACGCGGTGGACAAGGCAGCGTAGGCAGCCAAGGACAAGGCGGACGCGGTGGACAAGGCAGCGTAGGCAGCCAAGGACAAGGCGGACGCGGTGGACAAGGCAGCGTAGGCAGCCAAGGACAAGGCGGACGCGGTGGACAAGGTAGCGTAGGCAGCCAAGGACAAGGTGGACGCGGTGGACAAGGCAGCGTAGGTAGCCAAGGACAAGGCGGACGCGGAGGACAAGGCAGCGTAGGCAGCCAAGGACAAGGTGGACGCGTAGCACCAGGAAACGCAGGAAGTCCCCGCACAGGTGCTGGCAGCGGACGCGCAGGCGGCAGAAGCTACGGCAGATAAGCCCTCCACTTTCTCACAAACAACAAACCATGTAATTGCTCGGCGATTACATGGTTTGTTGTTTATTCTTAGTCTATACCCAACAAACCTCAACCCTATTCTTTGCAGTTCATCCCACCCTACAAGCCCCGTAGGAGCGCAGGACACAGGCAGGGACGATGCTCTCAAAGGGAGCGCAGCCCCTGTATAGCTCACATATCATCCTGCCTCTCATCTAAAACTTCTTGCATCACTAAGCGAAATCTGCGTAGCCCGACAGACCCGTTGCCAAAGCATACGCATGCAACTGCACGTGCGAAATGTGAAAAAGCAATGGTCGATTGTGAAAAAATGTTTAAGAAATCCCAACATACACCTACCAAAGGCTAAAAAACATTTAACCGACACATTTCTCTCCATCCGCGAAGTACAATTTCTGATAGAGCCGCTGTATATTTGCTCTGCAAACACAGTCGTGCCAAACACCACGCCATAGGTTTCTACCATGCATTCCCACGCCATGTCGAAAGCCTCCTACATCATCCTACTCGCCCTGTTGCTCTGCTCGTGCGCCACCAAC
>JAFVCB010000021.1 GCA_017479555.1 Bacteroidaceae bacterium
ATCAGTTCGGGATGTAGTCCATCGTTCTCTTGTCGTGGGCGTACCAGATTGAGTTGCACACCGGGGTGCAGCATGCGGCGTAAATAACTCCAGTCGTTAGGGTCGTTGGGTGTCGTGGGTGTGTACAGTACCTGAATGAGTTGTCCATCGGTTGCATCCTCCCAAAGTCCGTAGATATAGTTCTCGTCCCATTCCTTTACCACTATGCGCATACATGGGCTGATAGGGGTATGCTCTTTCTTTGGCAATACAACCTTAGGGAATAGGGTGACAAGATCCTTTGGTATATCAACCTTGAAGAGCAAGGCGATGAACTCGCAGATATTTCTCAAGTCATGAAGGCAGTAGGTTTGCAATTCAGCAGTAGAGAGGTCGTGCCGACGGCGTAGCCTAATGCGCGTGTCGCCAATCGATGCACGGAGTGTGTCCGATGCTTTGTACTCCGCAAGCAGATAGTCCAATTTTGCAAAGTCACCGCTAAACAACACGCGAACCTGGTCTGTGTGTTGGCTCAGACATCTGCGGAAGATTTGGCTCATCGCTCTATATGCCTCCCGAAAATCGGGGCGCAGTGACATCGCTGCTGTGAGTGAAGCGAAGTGGTCCGCCGCTGTCTCTTTCGTATAGCGTATCGCATAGGATGACTGATGTTCACCTTTATCTGTATCGATATATGCGTCCAGCCCAAGTTCTTGGGGTACTGTAAGCAAGAAATCGTTACTCAACAAAGCGTACTCTGACTGACAAAGTATGTCGCTCAACTGTCGATGGTCGCAGACCTGAAGCCATTCTTTCGTTTCGGGTGACAATTGCGAATCGTCTATCCTCGCGTCCTTCGTAAAAACAATCAGTACACTGACTATCGATGGTTCGATACCTAATAGCTCTTGCAGCCGTGGAACGATACAATCTTTGTAACGCCGAGCTTGTCTGTAGGGACTCGTCGTGCGATGGCCGCCATTGATGATGCGCCCATTTGAAGTCCACATGCCATGCTCACGGGCAAGGATGTCACCGCCCTGATGCTTAAACGACAAAATATGGCAACCTCCACGCGATAACAGCAGTGCATCAATCTCCATGCCGTCTATGGCATAGCCTCCTATGAGAATGGCCTCGTCGGTCTTTTTCTCGTAATGCGTGTCAAGACAGTGGCGGAGTGCTTCAAACTGTTGTGTCGAAGCGATGTGGTCGTAGCCCTGAATCTTGTATACGTGAAGGGACATGATGGACTTTGTCGTTCAGGGGAGAAATGGGTATAGGTTTCTGTTCGAGTGATAAGCGCGAAGAATCAGAATAACTTAGTAGCAATGCACTTTTGCATGCTGTTTGGAGCAACACCGCTTACAGAGAGTCGCATACTGGATAACTTTCTTCCAGCCTTTTCGTAGCCCCCTCGCGTGCGCGTGTATATTATTTATGGTATAGCAACCATACTTGGCCTGCACTACATTGTTGTCAACCAAAAGGAATAAGAGAGAATCAGGGGGCTAAGTCCGCTCGCCAAAGATGCTGGTGCCGATGCGAACAATATTACTGCCTGCGGCTACTGCTTCGTGCCAATCATGGCTCATACCATAGGAGCGTAGTCTGAAAGCCTCGTCGTTGGCAAAGAAGGTCGTCTTGATGGTGTCGAATAGTGATTTGACACGCTGAAACTCTGCGCGCACTTGCCCCATATCGTCCGTGTTGCTGGCCATACACATCAGGCCGCTTATCTGCGCGGATGAATATTTGCGCCAACTGCCTTGGTCAAGATATTCAAGGAGTTCCTCTGGTGTGAAACCAAACTTCGTCTCTTCGCGTGCTATGTGAACTTGTAGCAAACAGGGTATCAGACGCTTATTGGCCTCGGCACGCCGATGAATTTCAGCAAGTAACTTCGGTGTATCTACAGCATGGATGAGCGACACGAATGGAGCGATGTATTTCACCTTGTTAGGCTGCAAATGACCTATGAAGTGCCACTGTATGTCGTGGGGCAATACTTCATGCTTGCCGACAAGCTCCTGCACGCGACTTTCGCCAAACACTCGACACCCCGCATCGTAAGCTGCTTGCAGATGGGCTACAGGATGAAACTTACTCACAGCCGTGAGTGCTACGCCACTGGGCAGCGAAGTGAGGATTTGCTGATAGTTCTGGCCTATAGTAGTCATTGTTTGCTACGCTTTTCTTTTTTCAAATTAGATGATAGACCTTTATATGCGTGAGCGGCACAGACGCCTTAGTGTGAAGTCTGCCCGCTCAACGATTGCTATACTATAATATAATAGAATGTAGCCAAAGGCTTATTCTGCTTTCTTTGCCCCCTCGGGGATAGGCTCTTGGTAGTGAAATACATCCATCAGTGGCGTTTCGGCCATGTTAGCGATGGTATAGTCGAGCATAGAGTCTTTCATGCCTTCTTCTAAACGTTGGAGGGCTGCTGGCAGATCTGCTGCTTGAATGAGCACTTGCTGCGAACTCTTACGTTCCTTACCGCTCTTCTCGTCCAATGTGATGAAAAGGAGCTTGGCCTTGAACCAGCGGTCAGCACTCTCCAGTGCTGTCTCGAAAAGCTCAGCATAGCGCACGCGCTTGATGTCTGATACTTCAAATTCTCCCGAAATCAAGGGTTGCAATTCTTGGGTGATACGACGCTCAGCCTCGGTGAAGTTCACAGCATCTACCAAGTAAGGCTCTTGCACTTTCTTGACACTGCCATCTTCTTGCGTCTTTTCGTATTTCACTTTGCATTCAAACCAATTGAACATCATAATTGTAGTAATTGTAGTAAGGAATTGTGTAATGAGATATTAGGATGATAGCCTGCGGCGTTGTGTCAGGTAGCTTCAGTTCTTTCTTCTTATAAAAAGTGGGAGGAAAAAACACGATTGAACGGTTCTTGTTCCTCTCAGTAGAAACGTTTGTCACAGCTCCTGCTATACACTCACCGCCAACGGCACGCGAAGTTACATTTTGCCCCTCGTTTGCCAACTATTTCAAAGTTATTTTGTGCGCAAATGCGCTTTTTTGTCGCTCTGAAGCAAAAAAAGAGGTGTAAAGTTTGCTTATTCCGCTGATGCGACTTACTTTTGCATCGCTTTTGCACGGAAGGGCGCTTAGCTCAGTTGGTTTAGAGCGTCTGCCTTACAAGCAGAGGGTCGGGGGTTCGAATCCCTCAGCGCCCACTCCGAAGCACATAGCGTAGACCGATTTAAGGTGAAGGGCGCTTAGCTCAGTTGGTTTAGAGCGTCTGCCTTACAAGCAGAGGGTCGGGGGTTCGAATCCCTCAGCGCCCACACAATAAGATACTCACCTTAAATCACTACAAACATACTTCCTGCTCCATTTTAGGGCGCTTAGCTCAGTTGGTTTAGAGCGTCTGCCTTACAAGCAGAGGGTCGGGGGTTCGAATCCCTCAGCGCCCACATTGAAACAGTAATATTATTAAAAAAGATGCGGAGACTTTCAATATTAAGAGTCTCCGCATCTTTTTTGCTATTCGGTCGTCATCTTGTAGAACGAACGATAGACGAAGTAGAGGGCTACAATCACAAAGGCGATGCCCACCCACGGGGCTATCTGTTGGAACTTTTCGCTGATGGCTATCTCCATCGCTAATACACCGAAGAGGGTAGTAAACTTGATAATCGGGTTGAGAGCCACGGAACTGGTATCTTTGTAGGGGTCGCCCACGGTGTCGCCCACTACGCTGGCATCGTGGAGCGGTGTGCCTTTGGCTTGTAGGTCTACCTCGACCACTTTCTTGGCGTTGTCCCATGCTCCACCTGCATCGGCCATGAAGACGGCTTGGAACAGGCCGAAGACGGCAATGCTAATGAGGTAGCTCACAAAGAGACAAACTGCATCCGTGCCGCCTATGCTCTGTGGAGACGATAGGCAGGCAAAGCCCAAGGCGAAGCAGAAGATGGAGATGAAGATGTTAATCATACCGCGCTGGGCATATTCGGTGCAGATGCGTACTACCTCTTGGCTTTTGGCTGCGTCGGCCTTCTTGGGTGCAGAGGTGTTGAGCTTGATATTTTCTTTGATGAAAGCTACGGCGCGGTTGGCACCCGTTGTGACAGCCTGCATGGAAGAGCCTGTGAACCAGAATATCACACAGCCGCCGAGAATGAACCCGAGGATGGAGTACGGATTGAGCAAGTTGAGTACCGTGGCAGGGTCGATGTGCAACGACTGTTGTATGAGCAAGATGAGCGAGAAAATCATCGTGGTGCTTCCAGCTACTGCCGTACCGATGAGTACGGGTTTTGCTGTGGCCTTGAACGTATTACCTGCACCATCGTTGGCTTCCAGATAGTATTTGGCTTTCTCCCAGTCGGGTTTGAAGCCAAATTGTGCCTGAATTTCTTGCTCGGCAGTAGCTTTGTCGTCTTCTATCAACGAGAGTTCGTAAACACTCTGCGCATTGTCGGTCACAGGGCCATAGCTATCTACTGCGATGGTGACAGGACCCATACCGAGCATACCGAAGGCCACTAAACCGAAGGCAAATATGCTGTAGTACTTACCAAACAAATCAACCATGCCAAACTCGCTGGCGGAGATGTAGGCCAAGAGCATGAGCAAGAAGAATACAAAGCCTGTCCAGAAACTACCAAAATTGCCGCTAACCAGTCCGCTAAGGATGTTGAGCGAAGCTCCACCTTGCTTACTGGTGTTGACCACTTCGTGTACATGTTTGCTGGTGGGTGACGTATAGAGCTTTGTAAATTCTGGAATTAGGGCAGCACCGAGAGTGCCGCAGCTGATGATGGCTGCTAAGCCTATCCAGTATACCCCGCCCAGCGAAGCCAAAAGGAAGTAGCTGGCGCAGAACGTGGCGACAATGGAGAGCAAAGATGTAATCCACACCAGACTCGTCAGAGGTTGCTCGAAATCGAGGTCGTCTACACCACGATAGCGCACGGAGGAAATGGCATTGTTGATGTAGTAGGCCACTACGCTGGCCACTACGCCGAGGATGCGCATCACGAAGATCCATACGAGTAGTTGTATCTGATACGCGGGTTCCACCGCCAACAAGATAAACGACACGAGTGCCACGCCCGTCACACCGTAAGTCTCGAAGCCATCGGCCGTTGGGCCTATGCTGTCGCCCGCGTTGTCACCCGTACAGTCGGCTATCACGCCAGGGTTGCGAGGATCGTCCTCGCCTATTTTGAACACCACCTTCATGAGGTCGCTACCGATGTCGGCTATCTTGGTGAAGATACCACCTGCTATGCGCAGTGCGCTGGCACCGAGGCTCTCGCCGATGGCAAAACCGATGAAGCAGCTACCCGCTAATTGTTCGGGCATGAAGAGTAGTATGGTGAGCATCAGCACCAGTTCTACGCAAATGAGCAATATACCTATACTCATGCCTGCCGTCAGTGGAATGTTGAGCAATTGGAGCGGCTGACGCTTGAGCGCGGCAAAGGCCATGCGGGAGTTGGCGTAGGTATTCATGCGAACACCGTACCACGCCACGGCATACGAGCCTAAAACTCCGATAATAGTCCAGCCCAAAATCAGAGCCACAGCCCCCCAGTCCATGCCTTCTAAAAGACCGAAGTAGAGTACTACAGCCAAACCGATGAAAGCGAAGAGTACACAAAGGAACTTGCCTTGGGCTTTGAGGTAGGTGGAACACGTCTTGAAAATCACGTCACCTATTTCGAGCATCGCTTGATGCGCCTTGAGCTGACGCACCTTGCGAAATTGCCAATAGCCAAACAACAGGCCAAGTACGACAACAAGGAATCCCCAATAGAGTATACTCGTGGCAGCATGGGAAGCAAAGCCTTCAGGCATTTTGAGGTTTGCTTCACTGGCCATAGCCTGCGCAGGAAGTAATGCAGCGAAGAGCGCCAACAACGTGGCGCAAGCGGTATGATACAACTTCATAATAGTATAAGATTAAGGTATGTTTCCTAAATGTTATATATGCAAAGATAGTTAATAAATCTTAACAAACAAGGCTTTCCTATAGAAAACACATCGCTTGGAGCATTGTAGTCCAAGCGATGTGTTTTTTTGCCCCCAAATAGTCAAAAGGGCTTGTTGGTATTCTTACCTCTTACTGCCTTGTCGTAAGACGACTTATGGGCGGTAAAGTTATGCGCGCTTGCTGGCGGTATAAAGGTAGCAGATGATAGCGCCGTAGGCCACAAGTGAACACAACATGCTCAGCGCTGAGTCGGTCCACGGTTCACCCAACGAAAGGTCTACACCTGCGAAGGTAAGGCCTGCACTCACTACGCCCATCAGCGCGCCACCAGCGATGAAACCACTGGCCAACAGTGTGCCATGCTCGCCACGTGCGCGATTGACAGCCTCGTCCTTGCTGCTATGGGTGACAGCATAGTTAACCAGTCCGCCCACAATCAGAGGCAAGTTGAGCTGCAACGGAATGAACATGCCCAATGCAAAAGCCAGAGCTGAGATGCCGCAGCGATCCAGCACGATAGCAAGCACAGCACCTATGCCATAGAGCAACCAGGGTGCACCACTACCGTTCATCAATGGTTCTATCACAGCGGCCATAGCTCGCGCCTGAGGTGCAGCCATCACGTTGCTGTTGTCGGGTGTGAAGCCATAGGCCTCGTTGAGGATATATATCACACCGCAAACTGTAGCTGCGCTGACCAGTACGCCGATGAATTTGAAGCCCTCTTGTTTGGCGGGCGTACTGCCGAGCCAATAGCCTATCTTGAGGTCGGTGACAAAAGAACCAGCGGTGCTCAGTGCGGTACATACCACACCGCCCATAATTAGGGCAGCCACCATACCGTGCGTGCCATTCAGTCCCACCAACACCATGATGATACTTGAGAGTATCAATGTCATGAGCGTCATGCCGCTCACGGGATTAGAACCCACAATAGCGATGGCGTTGGCGGCTACGGTGGTAAAGAGGAAAGTGATGATGGCCACAATGACGATACCCACCAAGGTGTACACCAAGTTGCCGTCCATCGGGCCGAGGAAGAAGAACACGGTCGTTGTCAGCAGGGCTATCAGTGTGCCGATGAGGATTATCTTCATAGGCAGATCGCGCTGCGTGCGTTCGGCATCGGAAGTCTGCTGTGAACCACCCATCTTTCCGATAAGCGCAAAGGCACTCTTTATTACCCCCCAGCTCTTTATTACACCGATGATGCCTGCCATGGCGATGCCACCGATACCAATACTTTTGGCATAGGCAAAAATAGCATCGGGCATGGCCTCGCCTGCCGTGAGGCCTGTTCCCTCGTTGACGACAATCTCTGGGAACAAGTGGCCGATGACAGGAACGATGACCCACCACACGGTGACGCTTCCTGCGCAGATGATAGCGGCATACTTCAGGCCCACGATGTAGCCCATACCAAGCAGAGCCGCGCCTGTGTTGATGCTAAACATCAGTTTGGTCTTGGCTGCAAAGGCTGAACCCCAGCTAAATGCTTTGGTCGTGAACGTCTCTGCCCATGCACCCGTACTGGCCACGATGAAGTCGTACAGACCGCCTATTACACCCGCTACCAACAGGGGTTTGGCTTGGTTGCCGCCGCTCTCGCCGCTGATGAGTACTTGTGTGCTGGCCGTAGCTTCGGGGAAAGGATACTTGCCGTGCATGTCTTTCACGAAATACTTGCGGAAGGGTATCAGGAAGAGGATGCCCAATACGCCTCCCAACAAGGACGACAGAAATACTTGCAAGAAGTTGATTTCGATGTCGGGATACTTGCTCTGCAAGATGAAGAGGGCGGGCAGCGTGAAGATAGCTCCCGCCACAATCATGCCAGAACAAGCACCAATGCTCTGAATGATGACGTTCTCGCCAAGAGGGTCTTTGCGATGGGTAGCACCGCTGAGGCCAATGGCAATGATGGTGATAGGTATGGCTGCCTCGAAGACTTGACCCACTTTGAGGCCTAAGTAGGCGCAGGCCGCACTGAAAATGACAGCCATCAGTATGCCCCAGGTCACTGACCACGGCGTGAGCTCGCGATAGGTCTTGTGAGCGGGCATCAAAGGCTGATACTGCTCGCCCTCGCGTAGTTCGCGAAAGGCATTTTCGGGAAGTTTGGTTTGCTCTGACATAAACTTTATAACGTTGTTTTTTTTTGATGATTGACAAAGGAGGTCGTGGGCGGCTCAGTCCATGCGGTCGCGATAGTCTTCGTAGCCGAATTGTCTGAGGAGCTTCAAAGCACCATCCCGCTGACGCAGGTAGAGCGAGGGGTGACGTATGCCGTTGAAGGTGGTTGTCTTCACCGTGGTGTAGTGTATCATATCTTCGAAGACCATGCGCTGTCCCACCTGCAAGGGTTGTTCAAACTGCCAATAGCCCATCCAGTCGCCGCTCAAACAACTGTTGCCGCCCAAGCGGTAGATGAGCGGAGAGCCTGCGGCCTCAGCGTCGGTGAGGTCGGGTAGGGTGACGGCGTGGCGTACGGTGGGATGGTAGGGCATCTCGAGGCAGTCGGGCATGTGGGCAGTGAAACTGACGTTGAGCACTGCGGTCTGTATGCCAGCGTGTACGACTATGTCGCAAACCGTGGCTACCAACGTGCCAGTCTGCCAAGCGAAGGCCGAGCCAGGCTCAAGGATGATATGGAGATGCGGATGGCGCTCACGAAAAGCCCGAAGCGTACGCACCAGATGGGGGATGTCGTAGTCACGACGCGTGACAAGGTGTCCGCCGCCTAAGTTGAGCCAACGCAGCTGGGGCAACCATGCGCCGAAGTCGCGCTCAAGTACCTCGAGCGAGCGTTCCAGTGCGTAGCTGTCGCTCTCACAATGGTTGTGACAGAGAAAGCCCTCAATACCTTCGGGCAACTGCCTCGGGAGTGCATCAGCCGCCACACCGAAACGCGAACCTGGCGCACAAGGATTGTACAGTAGCGTTTCAATCTCGCTATATCCGAGGTTGATACGTAGCCCTACCGACACGTTGCCACGAGAACGCGCTTGGGGGTAGAAGCGTTTGTACTGCGCCAGACTATTGAATGTGACGTGACTACTCCAGTCCAGCACGCCCGCGAAACTATGCGCCTCGAAGGCTGGCGAATAGGTGTAGCACCGCGTACCAAACTCCTCGTAGCCAAGTCGTGCCTCGTCGGGCGAGGCAGCACTGATGTGCGACACGTAGGGTTTCATCAGCCCAAAGGTTTTCCAAAGCGCAAAGGCTTTGAACGAGAGTGCGAACTCCACGCCCGCTTCTTGTTCGATACGATGAATGGTCTGCAGGTTCTGCTCAAAGCGTTCTTGCTCCATCACATAAGCGGGTGACGCAAGTCCCTCGAATGTGTCTTCAATATGGTGCTGTGTGTCTGTCATACAAGGCGCAAAGGTAATGAAATGTTAGCAAATCGCCCGCTTTCTTGGCTATTTGGTAGTGCTTTGGAGGATTTCATCCTCATTTTGTGGCACGAGGCGGCGCGTCAGCGCATGGCGAAACACGCTTGCAGCACAATGAGGAGACCTTGTGGCGCGCGTCACAATAAATATAGGGCAGCCCATCGTGCGTGGCTGCCCTTCGCTTGGGTATATACAGAAAAAACGAGGACTTCGTGGGAAATCCTCGCTTGTGTATCTGAATCTTATTTGAAGAAGTCTTTGACTGCCTCGTTGGGCACCATCTCTTCTTGGAAGGTGTAAGCACCTGTCTTGGGGCTCTTCACCATCTTAATGACCTTGGAATAGGAACGACCTTCCTTTTTGCCGGTCTGCAACGATGCGACTGTTTTCTTTGCCATGGTTCAGGTGTTATTATTTGATTTCCTTGTGTACCGTCATGCGGCGCAGGATGGGGTTATACTTCTTGAGCTCTAAACGCTCGGGGTGGTTCTTGCGGTTCTTCGTGGTGATATAGCGCGAAGTGCCGGGCAAACCGCTGTTCTTCATTTCGGTGCATTCGAGAATCACTTGCACCCTATTGCCTTTAACTTTCTTTGCCATGGCTTATTTAGCGGTTAAGAATTCGTACTTCTTTGCAATAGCCTTTAGCTACTGCGTTCTTTAATGCGGCATCAAGGCCAATCTTGTTGATGACACGAAGGCCTGCAGCACTGATACGTAGGCTGATCCAGCAGTCTTCCTCAACGTAGTAAAACTTCTTGGTAAAAAGGTTCACCTCAAAACGGCGCTTGGTGTGGCGACGTGAGTGAGACACGTTGTTACCATTCTGGGCTTTCTTGCCCGTGATTTGACAAATCTTTGACATTGTGGCTGTTGTTCTTTATTAAAGTTTCAGCGTAGATGATGGCCTTGGGCGTGGATTGTCGGGTCTTGCCCTAAGAGCCGGTGGAGAAGTGAGAAAAGACTTGGGGGGTCGCTTTTCAGGGCGCAAAAGTAGGTATAGTTTGGTATTCCCACAAATTTTTTCCTTTCTTTTTTCGCTCTTGTGTCAATATTGTCCAATTTAGGGTGGCCGAAATCCTATCTTGTGCAAAATATGTTTGTCGAAAGTCCGTGTTCTGCAAATATGGATTGATGGAAAACCATTGTTGTGCCGATTAGCTCGTTTTCGGTCGCTTTCGTATGCGCTGCGTTGCTTTGTATGTTTATGCGGACTCGTTTTGCTATAGATAAACTTTTCTCACTGCCTCGGCATCCATTTTATTCAAGATGCGGATGTATTTTATAAATTAAGGCTTAGTTTGTACAAACTTAGGCTTAGTTTGCAAGAATTTAAGCTTAGTTTATAAGAATTTAGGCTCAATTTATAAAAATCCTCCACTGCTGAAAAATCTTCCTCCCTACAGGGAATAAAATCCTATACGTGACCGCTAAAAATACTTTGCGACCAATGAGGACATCATGTTTATGGATTCAAAATGAGATTTGCTAAGAAGCATCTTCTGTCCTTTCTACTTTATATTAGTGCCTATACACCACGAGCGCAATCAGAAGAAGACTGACTGCGCTCGTGGTGTAAGATAGTCGAGGACGGATGAGGATGCCTTA
>JAFVCB010000022.1 GCA_017479555.1 Bacteroidaceae bacterium
GGAGTCTGAACTTGTCACTTATCCCTCAAACAGGCCTTCGCATTGCCTAAACCAAGGATAAGCAACGCGCAGCCCACGCCGTATATATAATACGGAGTTGAAATTTGCAGATGAAAGCAAACTTGTATCCAACCAATGTATTATAGGGATAAGGCGCGGACGTTCCCGTTGCGTCTCTTCTTGGTTTATAACAAAGTTGCGAAGTTTGTTTGAAGAAGATAAACGTCGTGTAACGTCCTAAATGTATGTCTGAGAACCCGCCCGCCTCACGTGGCTGCGCGTTTTCAACAGCAAAAATATGATTTTTTCAAATTTTACGAAGTCTTTACATTGTTTTTTGTAGCGATACAGTTGCATATTTGTATAAAATCACCTGAAGAAAGCGCTTTAGTTACCCTCCTTTTGTTACAAAATCAAGTGGAGGATACAATACAATTGTCTGAATTACAAAGAATAGAGCTTTGAAGACCTCAGAAGAGTGCAAGCTCTTAATAAAGCTTATCGTTAATACCTACGGTTTGACAGACTATTCATGAAAGAAGTGAGGCGAAAAGTACGTTTTAAAGCACTTTCCGCCTCGTTCGTTATTCGTCCTAAATTGGTCATTAGGACAACGAGATGTTTTTATGATTATCCTAAAAACCTTAATGAGCAATTTGGGATAATGTATATCTACCTGCTAATATATTTTAGGGCTTCGGCAGGAGATGATTTGCCTCTTGCTCCTCACTTTACGTTTATTGTTCTTCTTCGTCGTCTTCTGAAGCATCGTTGTCCCACCACTCTTGTCGGCGCGTTAATTCAATTGGATCGCCCATTTCGTTGTGGGCAGAGGGCGACAGTAGGTGAGATTCGGGTGCTAAACTGCGAAGTTGCCACGAGGGCGTGATGTATCTATTTCTTGGCTTAACGTTCATCTTTTATAGGTATAATACAGATTGCTGTTGATGGTATAACTCGTGTAGCTTTAGGAGGGTGTGTCAGAATTCCTTGAGTGCGCTTTCGCGCAGAAATCCTACAAATCTTTTCAAATCTAACAACTTGTTTTTCAATATTAGTATTTTGTAGATTTCTCGCCCTTATGGGCGACTTTTTCTATTTTGACACACCCTCGCTTGTAGGGTTATCGGATAATCACCTTTTGTCCTCCTACAATATAGATACCAGGTGTGAGGGGCTCAACTACACGCCGTCCTTGCAGGTCGTAAATGGGTGTTTGCGATGCAGGGCGAACGATAGATGCATTAGGCAAAGCCGTGATTGTACCTCGTAGTTCCAAGTTCTCGAAGTCAAGGGCAAAGCCGCGTGCAGCAATGGCCTTCGTCTGAGGCAATACGAGATAGCACTTGTGGGCACCTGCCATGGCAAAGGGTGCACCAGTGGCCTCGCCCCAGTAGAAACCTACGTCTTTTCCGTCCTTAGTGGTGAGCTTGTAGAAATAGTAGCTATTCTCACTCACTCCGCTGATAGAGAGCATCTGGTCCGCACTGATGGCTTTCATCGATCCATGGAGCAGGTTCTCTGTGCCGTTGTAGTTGGCGGGCTTGTCAGCACTGTAGTAGAAGTTGAAGGCATAGTCCTTGCCGCTATCTCCTCCGTCGCCGTGGAGCAGTAGTGCGGTGTGGCCAGGAACGATGTCGCCAGCCTCGTAGGTAGTACCTATGCTCAGAGCCTCTTTGTCGGCCAAACCATCGACGATGGTATAGCCCGTTACGCCATCAGGCATGGTGTATGCCCGCTCGTCGTAGTAAGTACCCCAGTTCCACTTCGAGATGTTAAAAGAAGCCCTGCGTTTAGCGAAGATTTGCAGGTTGTCGTTGTCGCCGCTTACATAGGCCTTGAATGACACGGGTGTTGTGTCTTTGCCATAACCTAAGTAGCGGGTGGTTGTATTTACGTTCTGTATTAGAGCTATGCCGTTGCTGATGGTAATCTTCCAACGGTATTTATCACTGGAAAGGGTAGAGGAGGTGACGAGATTTGTACTGCTTCCGCTATAGCCTATATAGTTTGAACCTTCTTTGATGGCGAATGCTCCATTTGTGGTAGCCACAAGTGTAAGGAATGCGATTCGGTCGTCATCGGACACCACGGCTATGTCGCCACTTGTTGTGATGTCTATAGCGGTGTAGCTGTTTTTGGAACTTTGCCATGTTCCGAATGTCTTGCAGATTTCGTCGGTTCGGTAAAGGATAATATATTCCTCTCCATCGATGAGATCGTCTGTGCTGTAAATACGTTCGTAGTACACATCTTTGATTTCTTCTACCGTAAAGGTCTTCGTCACTTCGCTGCTTTCTTCGCTGCCGTTGACGCTCTTAGCTTTGATGGTATGTGTGCCTACAGGTAGTGCGATGGTCTCCGTGGTGTTCGTTCCGCCGCTCCAGGTGGATGCATCGTCTATCTTGTAGCTCACTGTTGCATTACTACCCACAGCGGTGACTGTCACGCCCTCTCCCTCCTTGATAGTACCACCATCGGGTGAGAAAGTCGGTACATCGAGAGGTACATCTACGACTTCCTTATAGAGCTGGCACTTCAACTGCCCACTGCTGTAGCAAGAGAAGAGGCTTGCACTGCTATTGTATTTGATTTCATAGCTTGTGCGAGAATTGTTGGTGATGGTGACGTTCTTTTCACTGGTGAAAGTTATGGTCCACTTCTGCTCGTTGCCGCTTACGCTTGCAGCTGTTCTGAGGTAATTATTAGAAGGAGACGAGAGGTAGGTGCCTGCAGGAGTCTCTAAAGTGTATGCCCCTGCTTCGCCGCCGAGAGTGAGTATCTGAATGCCGCTATTTTCTTTTATAGTGGTGATGCCATCTGTGATGGTGATGCTGGCTTTAGAGAAATTATTGGGATTCTGAGTACCCAGCGTGGCACTATTTTCCTCGCGGACAATGATATATCGTGCGCCTATCTCAAGGGCATTGGTACTCGTCACTTTCGCGAAGGTGAAAGTCTTGGCCTCCTTTACCGTGTATGTCACTTCTACGATAGAACTCTCGTTGTCACCTAACACGGCCTTGGCTTGAATGGTAGCACTGCCGATTTCGCCGAGTGTAAGGCTGTTCCCTGTTGTCCACGTGTTGCCCCCATCGGTGCTGTACTTGATAGTTGCTCCCGTCGTGGCTGAGCTGATGCTCACTGTGCTACCCTCAATAAGTTCACTCTCGTCGTCGTAGGAGAAAGTGGGGGCGGCAACAGTGATAGGTTTGGATTCACTCGCGTGAACGTAGAGTTTTACGCTTTTCTGTCCGCTGGTATAGCACCTAAAGTAATCAGCTGATTGGTTGTATTGTAGATAATAAGTTTTGTCTGAAATCACATTGTTACTCTTAATGGGATCGGTGTCACTCAGGGTAATTGTCCATTTCTGAGCATTGGCGGTGGCAGTGGTGCTGACGGTGAGGCTATTCTTAGAATTACATTGGAGATAGTAGTTCGTGTTGTTTTCGGTAAAAGCAAAAGTCCAAGCTCCCGTAGTACCGCCCAATGTGAGTACGCACACATTGGATAAACTACTGATATCTATCTTACCATCCTTGACATGACCACTGTAATCTTCACCTTTGAAATCACTTTCAACGCGCTTCATCGCTTTATGGCCATCGGGATAGACAATGATGTATTGTTGGCCTGCCACAAGCTGGTCGGTGCTTGTCACTTCCTCATAGTAGTCAGCATCGGAATCGTCATCGATGACTTCCTCGTCGGTTTCGCTGATGGTGCCATCGGGGTTAAGGATGACAGGTATGTCTTTCTTACTTCCGAAGACGTACTGTTCCAATCCTGGATAGTCGATGAATGGATTGCGATTGGCCTGAATAGCAAATACAGCATCGTTGCGGTCTATCTCTTTCTGACTAACGACATCATTCTTTGCCCAACGTACCAACAGGTCTAAGGCCCATGTGGTGAAGGCTGGATAGGTACTGCCATCAAACATATCGCTCACCCAAGTCGCTACGTTGTCCTCATAGCAGGTGACCATATAGAAGTAGTTGCGTGCTAAGTCACCCTTGTATTCGTCGTTGGGTTCAAACACAGTACCCGTGTAGCCAATAGCGGCATCGCAAGGACCTAACTTGCTGAAGCCTCCTGTGCTGGTCTTTGTGGGATTGCTCGTCTCGCCGTAGGGATAGTTACTGCGCATATTGTTAATATATCCGTCTACGGGTATCACGTGGAAGAGGTCGCTATACATAGGATATTTTTTGCCAAACCAACTGCTTGGTACGGAGTGTTCGCGATTGAGTACATCACCTTCTACGTGGTAGTTTACCGAGTGGCTGGTGGGCAGTAGTACACCGTCGGTTACGGAACTGTACATGTCCCATATCGTGCCGTCGGAATGTACATCTGTAGTTTCGTAGCACGACCACAGCGCATCGTAGGATTTCTGTGTGTGTGTAGAGATTACACGATAGAGAGCAGTTTTGAGTTCAGCTCCCTTGTGACCATTGCAGGTGGCATATTTGGCTTGCCAGACTGCGGGAATCGCTGCTTGGAGTGACAGCGCGAGGATTGCTAAGAGGCTAAGGAGTAGAGAACGTCTCATGGTTTTATGTTTTGATTGTATATATATGCTTTTAGGCCTAAGAAGTCAGGAGAACTTCTTCAAGGATAGATTTTGCCATTGCGCAGAACAGTTGGAGAAACCTATTTCACCACACGGTCGAGGGCTTTGCCAAATTGCTCCACGATGGATGAGAGCGACTTGATCTGACTGAGTATGTCTAATGTCTTTCTCATATCGATGCGAACCTCAGGCGTGAGCAAACTGCGACGTAGGTTGTCTAACCGCTCAGAGAGGATATAGTATTTCAGTGTGTTGAGTTGTAGGCTAATGAGTTCGGGCAGACGATCTTTCTCTTCGGTATATCCCGTGAGTTGGCTGGGACTGAGCAGCACAAAGTCGCTCTCTTGTTGTGCAGCAAACGCACTGATGGATGCATCGGGATGGTGCATGAAGTAGGTGGCTGCTCGCCAGTGTTCACTGTTGGCCAACTGTGCCCCCTCGGTGAGGATGGTAGAGAGGATAGAGGTAGAAGGGATGATGTCATCCGCAGCTAAGTCATTGGCGATGTATTGCACCACGCTGATGCTTTCATCGCCCTCCTCGAGCCTGCGCTCACCGTGTCGCACGATGAGGGCGGCTATTTGCAACTCCTGTCGCGCAATACGGGTGTTCGATGTGGCAGAAGTGGCTTGCTGAATATTTCGTTGCGTCTCGCGTGCTTCAGCAGCCTCGGCAGCCTCTGCGGCTAAGTGGTCGGCTATCTCAGCAGACGGCACGGCGGAGGACGCGGGTACACCTGCTATTTCAGCTGAGACACTGCCATTGTTGGTAGATGCGGGCTGAGCCGTTTGGGCTTCTCTTTGTTGTCGTTCACGCTTGAAACGTTGGCGACGTAGTTTGGAGATTTCGTCTATCAGCAATCCCTCGCCGATGCCCATCATTGAAGCACATTCCCTGACGTACATTTGGCGCACGAGTGCTTCGGGGATAACGCTGATGCTCTGCACGATGTTGGTTATCACAGCGGCACGCTGCGTAGGGTCGCCCTGCGTGTCGCCTAAGAGCAGGTCGGTCTTGAAACGAATGAAGTCCGTCTCGTGCTGAGCAATGTATGTTTGCAGTTCCTCGGTGGTGTGACTGCGTGCAAAACTGTCGGGATCCTCGCCGTCGGGAAGCAAGAGTACCTTGATGTTCATACCGTGGGCGAGAAGCATGTCTATACCTCGTAGGGAAGCCTTGATGCCTGCCGCATCACCATCGTAGAGTATCGTGATGTTCTTGGTGAAACGTCCCAAGAGCCGTATCTGACCATCGGTGAGCGATGTGCCACTGCTGGCCACAACATTCTCTATGCCGCTCTGGTGCATACGCATCACATCCGTGTAGCCTTCTACGAGGTAGCAACGATTGTGCTTAGTGATGGCTTGTTTGGCTAAATATAACCCGTAGAGTTGGTTGCTCTTGTTGTATATTTCCGACTCGGGGCTGTTAACGTATTTGCCTACATGCTTGTTCTTCTCACCCAAAATGCGCCCACCAAAGGCAACGATGCGCCCGCTGATGGTGTGAACAGGAAATATGACACGACCGTGGTAGCGGTCTATGAGTCGGTTTTGTTCGGTCTTGAAGCATAATCCCGTCTTGAGTAGATACTCCTCGCTATATCCTTTCTGTATCGCTTCTGCTCCCATAGAGAAACCTCTACGCTCGGGACAGTAGCCTAATTGGAACTTAGCGATGATGTCATCGCGAAAGCCACGAGAACGGAAATAGGGTAGGCCTATTGAAACACCGTCGGGGTCGTGCTTGAGTGCATGGACAAACCAGTCGCGCGCCCATTCGTTGAGTACGAACATCGCTTCGCGGTCGTTTTGTGCCGCTTTCTCCTCGTCGCTCAATTCTTTATCTACGACCTCTATGCCGTATTTCTTGCCCAACCATTTGATGGCTTCGGGATAGGAGAGTTGCTCGTGCTTCATCAAGAAACCCACAGCATCACCTCCTGTGCCACAGGCAAAGCATTTGCATACACCACGCGCTGGGGATACATAGAAAGAAGGGGTTTTGTCCTCGTGGAAAGGACATAACCCCTTATAGTTCACTCCAGCCCTACGAAGCGGTACGAATTGGCGCACTACGTCTACTATATCCGTGGCAGCCAAAACGCGATCGATGGTGGAGCGGTCAATCATATCAGTGATGAGAATACATCTGCGAAGCACATATCGCAGACGAAAGAAGAAATGGACTCAGCGTGCGCTTATCCCAAACAGGCTATTTGGGACTATTCCTTGTCGAGCGGAAGCGTACGAATTCTGAGTTCTTGTAGTTGTTCGGGCGCAACGACAGATGGTGCATCAAGCATAACATCGCGGCCAGCGTTGTTCTTCGGGAACGCGATGACGTCGCGGATGCTGTCCAGTCCTGCAAAGAGTGACACGAAACGGTCGAGACCGTATGCCAATCCACCATGAGGGGGCGCGCCATACTTGAAGGCATTCATCAAGAATCCAAACTGCTCTTGAGCCTTCTCGGATGTAAATCCAAGTACCTCGAAAATCTTAGCTTGCAGCACAGCATCGTGAATACGAATACTGCCACCGCCTACCTCAACACCGTTGCACACCATGTCGTAGGCGTTGGCTTTGACGCTGGCGGGGTCGGTATCAAGAAGTGGTACATCTTCGGGCTTGGGGGCTGTAAACGGATGGTGCATGGCCATCAGTCGCTGTTCCTCGTCGCTCCATTCAAACATGGGGAAGTCTACAACCCAGAGCAGGGCAAACTTATTCTTGTCGCGCAGACCGAGACGACTACCCATGAGCAGACGCAGTTCGCAGAGCTGCTTTCGGGTGCGGTTAGCCTCGTCGCCGCTGAGTATCAAGATGAGGTCGCCAGGAGCTGCCTGCATCTTGTCGCGAAGTTGTACAAGCACCTCTTGGCTATAGAACTTGTCTACGCTTGATTTCACTGTACCGTCCTCGCCCACACGGGCATAGACTAAACCCTTAGCACCGATTTGCGGGCTACGCACAAAGTTGGTGAGTTCGTCTATCTGTTTACGAGTGTAGGAGGCTGCACCTAGCACGCAGATGCCACCGATATATTTGGCTTCATTGAAAACACCAAACTCTCCCGTGCCTGACAGCGTGTCCATCAGTTCCACAAACTCCATGCCGAAGCGCATATCGGGTTTGTCGCTACCAAATCGACGCATTGCCTCGTCCCATGTCAGACGCAAGAAAGGTGCTTCGCCAAGTTCCACACCGCGCAGCGTGCGGAACAGATGCTTGGTCATGCGCTCAAAGACATTGATGACATCGTCTTGTTCCACAAAACTCATCTCGCAGTCAATCTGCGTGAACTCGGGCTGACGGTCAGCGCGTAGGTCTTCGTCGCGGAAACACTTCACAATTTGGAAGTAACGATCCATACCTGCCACCATCAGGAGCTGTTTCAGCGTTTGTGGACTTTGGGGTAGGGCATAGAACATGCCTGGGTTCATGCGCGAGGGCACGATGAAGTCGCGTGCGCCTTCGGGTGTTGAACCTACGAGGACAGGCGTTTCAATCTCCAAGAAATTTTCGGAATCTAAGAAATGGCGCACTTCTAAGCAAAACTTGTGACGAAGCTCCAAGTTGCTGCGTACCACGTCGCGACGCAAATCCAAGTAGCGATACTTCATGCGTAGTTCGTCACCGCCATCGGTGTTTTCTTCGATGGTGAA
>JAFVCB010000023.1 GCA_017479555.1 Bacteroidaceae bacterium
AGAAAAAACTACATAGGCATGTAGAAAAAACTACCTCGGCACGTAGAAAATACTACATGCCGAGGTAGTTTTGGCTTCTATTTAGCCCTTATTTGCGGGCTTTGGTGGGGCTATTCTTCTTTGCCTATGCAAAGATAACGCTATTTGTGCGACGCGCCTAAAAATACGACTCAAAAAACAGGGGGTCTACAACCCTAATTTTTCGCTAATTTCGAGCATACGCTCGATGGGGCGTACCGCTTTTTGCGCGATGTCTTCGGGTACGACAACCTCGGGTGCTTCGGTCTGTAGGCACTGATAGAGCTTCTCCAAGGTGTTCAGACGCATATAGCTGCATTCGTTGCAGGCACAGCCAGGGTCGTCGGGCGGCACGGGGATAAACGTCTTGTCGGGACAGGCTCGCTGCATCTGATGCAGGATGCCACTCTCGGTGACCACAAGGAACTCTTGGCATGGACTCTCTTGAGTATGTTTGAGCAGGCGTGCCGTACTGCCCACCACGTCGGCCAACTTGCGCACAGCACCGCGGCACTCAGGATGCACAAGGATCTCTGCGCCAGGATGTTCGCGGCGCAGCGCGATGAGTTTCTCAAGCGAGAAACGCTCATGTACATGGCACGCACCATCCCATAGTAGCATCTGACGACCTGTGATGGAGTTGATGTACTCGCCTAAGTTGCGGTCGGGACCGAATATCAAGGGTTCGTCTTGGGGAAAGCTCGATACGATTTCGCGGGCATTGCCACTCGTCACCACGACATCGGTCACGGCCTTTACGGCAGCACTGGTGTTGACGTACGATATGACTTTGTGGTCGGGATGTTCGGCCACGAACTGGGCAAAATCGTCGGCTGGGCAACTCTCGGCTAAGGAGCACGATGCACCGAGGTCGGGTATGAGTACCTTGGCGTTGGGCGAGAGAATTTTGCAGGTCTCGGCCATGAAGTGTACACCACACATCACGATGATTTCGGCATCGGTCTTGGCGGCCTTGGCTGCCAGCGCGAGGCTATCGCCCACGAAGTCGGCCACGTCCTGCACCTCACCTATCGTGTAGTAGTGTGCCAAGATGATGGCGTGCTTCTGGGCTGCCAACTGACGGATTTGTTCTTTTAGCATATATCAAGTATCGTTTTCTACAGACTTTGAGTTTCTTTACGTGGCTGAACCTCAGTGACCGCTCTGCCACAAGGCGCGCCCTACGTATAAGCAGCGCGCTACAGCGCACCTACTTGAGGTAAACGCGCTTGCCGCCCACGATGTACACGCCCGAGGCACGGGGCTGCACCACCCTGCGACCCTGCAAATCGTAGATAGGAGCGGTGTTGCCCTCTAAGCTGACTTGCTGAATGCCCGTAGTGACAGGCAGACCAAGGTGTACATAGATGGTCTGACCCAAGGCATCCACGAGTACATCGATGAAGACATCGCTGCCAGCGACATAGCTGGTATTTTCGTCTATCTTCACTTGGGCTTGAAGCATACCGCCTGCGAGGCTCACCGTCTGCGGTTCGTTAGCCCCAAAGACGAAGGTGCCGTCCTCAAGCTTTTCGACAGGTATACCCGTAAGCACGATGTCGCCCATGGAGTTCACGCCGTCCAGACTGAAGTCCTTGAGCGTGAAGCGCACGGTGTTTGCCGTCTCGGCCTCGATGTTGATGTCCACATCGGTGAACTTCTCGGTGGCTTCGTCAACAGGACCTTCCAGTCCGATATATACGGCCACGTTGTACGTTCCACTCACTTCTGTGGCTGGGCCATCGGTTGCGGTGATTGGCTCTTCCACGTCGGGCAGCGTTCCCGTGGTGAAGAGCAGGTTGATTGACATATCTGCAATTTCGGTTTGCATGTAGAGGGCTATGCTGTCATCGCTCCAATAGCTCTTGCTACCTACGAGCGAAATGCTGTAATCCAACATACCTGCGATAGAACCCGTTGTCGTAGCATCTGCGAGCGATACCGTACCGTCGGCATTCTTCGACACGGCGATGTTGCTAAATGTCACGTCGCCAAGCTCCACGCCCAACGCCTGTGCGCCGTGCATCAAGAGGTTGATGGTGTTGGCATCTACGGCCGTGACGCTGATTTTCGTGGCTGAATTTCTTGAGGTAGAGCTGACTTCCTCGTCGTGTGCAGAATAGGTTGTACCCGTTCGTGTACCCTCCATAGCATCGGCAACACCAGCTGCCTGATAGTCGCTATTGTTGCCTTGGAAACGCACGTAGATGGTCACGTCTGAAAACACCACGCGCGTTGACACATTCACGTCTACCGAAGCGTAGTCGTTCTCGATATAGCTCGTAGCATCGTCGATATACACGTTGGCCGAGATGATGCTGACAGAAACCGTCTGAGGGTCGTTGTGGCCAAAGATGATGCGGCCATTCTCGTCCTCGCTCACGGGAATATTATTGAGTACGATGTCTCCGAGAGTCAACGAACCGTATTTGAAATTGGGCAGGGTGAACTTGACGGTATTGGCACTCTGCACCTCGAGGGTGATGTTGGCTGCTGTGCTTTCGGTCTCGGGGGTGACAGGAGTACCCATACCTATATAGAGTAGGCCAGAGTAGGTACCTGCGGCACGCTCGGCGGGTGATTTTTTGGCCGAAGCGGTGGTGAAACTCAGCACAAGTGCCAAGAGAAGGAGTAGAATTTTCTTCATAAACTCAAATTTAAGGGTTTTGTAAAATGGCTTGCAAAACTGTCGAAGCAACACGGGCTTACGACTCGCGTATGTATCGTACACTCATTGGCTAAGCTCCACGGAGCTGCATGCAAGTGTGTTTCCAAACATCTCAGAACACATAGTTGAGCCCTATGCGAGCATACACGGGATAGAGTGCAAAGGTGACACTGCTGTAGTCCTTGGGGAAGATGCCATTCATGCCCACAGTCAGGGCTACCGTGCCCTCAAGGCGGGAGGTAATCATACAGGAAGCACCTGCCTGCAGTCCCCAAGCAAACGTGCGTAGGTCGTCGCCGAAGTCGTAGGTGGCGTGGGTGACGTAGGCTTTCTCGCCCGTGGGGTCGTGGTGACGCAGATAGCCGTCGTAGGCCTCGCCGTCGAAGTCGCCATCGAGCAAGAGGCTCACGTAAGGGCCTGCATGCACACTCCATCGGGTACTCAAACGATAGTGCACCAAGAGGGGCAGCGTCAGGTAGGAGGCGCGCACATGTGTCTTCACACGGCCTGTCCACTCGCCTTCCATGTAGCCCCCATCGTCAGCGGTCATCTCCATGTGATAGCCTTTCACACTGGCATCGGTCTTCATGCCTTTTTGCTCCAAACGAAGACCAGCACTCACCGACCAACGGGCTTCGCTGTCGAAAAAGCGACGGGCTTGGGCTTCTAAGGAGAGGCACAGCAGCGGATTCCAACTCTCTATCTTACGAATGGAACGGGGCATCGGCGTTGGGGCTGTGCCACCTATTTGGAAACCCGCACCAGCGGTGAACAGCCATCCCTTGGCGCGCGGTGCGTTGTATTGGGAAACGCACGTCGACAGTGGGGCAAGGGGTGTCGAATCTATGGTGTCGGCTATCTCAGTGGAGATATCCGAAGCACGCAGTGCGGGTGCGGAAAACAAACTTAGGAGTATGACGAATAGAGATATGCGTTTCATGAGTTCTTCCAATTGATTTTGAGATTGTCGACCTTCAATGTGCTTCCTACCGCACCACGGAAATAAGCGCCGCCCGTGCTACTGGTCATGACAATAGTAAGTGCGTAGCCTCCTCTCTGCCTGCGGGTCTCGTCGAAAGATTTGCCCGACACGTACACAAAAGGTAATTCAAAATGCGTCCACGCATCGCGCTTCGACCCATCGGGGAGCTGTGCGATAGCTACAATGCGCTCGTTGGTCTTGACATCATCACCAAAGAGCGGCTGGAAGTCACCTGGCGTGACCTCGAAAAGCACGGCGTAGATATCGCAAGCATCCACGTCGGTAGGCTGCTCAGCACCCGTCATCACACTGCCAGGCTCGTACTGGTAGTCTCCCTCGATAGAGAGCGGTTCGTCACGTACGATAGAGAGTCCAAAGCGTGTGGCATGGAGCGGGTCGGTTACCGCATTTTTCACCTGGAACTCACCCACGAATAGGTTGCCTGCCGCAATGGGCATGCCCACGAATGTGCCGAAGACACCTGTTGAGAGCGTACGCAACTGCGCATACCGCCCGTTGATGCTCTGCTCGTCGCTGACAAAGACGGTGGGATAGGCCGTGGCATCCGAGCCCTGTCCGGTGAAGGCAAAACCCGCATTACCGCTGTCCCAGAGGTTGGCATTCAGACTGCCATCGGTCTGACGCCAGAGCAAACGCTGATAACTGCCGTCGTCATTGTAAGTGAAATCCTCAAAGTCGCAGAGGTCAATGGGACGCGGACGCTCGAAGCTCACGGTGTAGTCCTTTTGCCAAGCACCGTCCTCGCTGACCACGCGGTAGGTCTTAGGCATAGTGAAATCTATCAAGCGGTCTGGGCTGAGCGGCAGCAGCGTGCCATCTTCTTCTACGGTGAAGATGGTTGCGCCTGGCGTTACCTCAAAGAGCGGAGCCAAGGCCGTGACATCGGCTTCGTCGCTGACCATAAAGGTCACACTACGATTGCGCACCACGGGGGTGGCGGTAAAGAAGCCTTCTGGGAGTGAGGATATCCATTGCTGGCTCACGCCCGTGATATCACATTCCGAAGAGAGGGCTTCGTCGCGTATGCATGCTGAGAAGAGCAGCACCGAGAAGAGGAGTAGTATGCTCGCGAGTTGTTTCATAGGTTTGTGTTCATCCCCATTCGGCCGTCAGACCGACGGGTACATTTTTATATAGAACAAAAAGACGGTGTACGTCCCTATTTGCAAGGCAAAAGTAGTTCAAACTCGTCAATCACGCCCCGCATTGCAAGGATTTTTGAGTTTTTAGCGCACAAAACAAAAGCAAAGCCTGCAAAATCTCATTCAGATAAGACTTTGCAGGCTTTGTATGTATATCGAAACGCTATCAAAGTATCACACGCGCTCTACGATGTGGTATGCAGTGAGCGCCTTGCCCATCCATGAGGGTAGGCATTCCCTACCCTACAAGAACAGCTGGCTTAGTCTTCGGCCAGCACCTTGGGCAGGAAGTAAACAATCTGCTTGCGCCACCATGGCCAATCGTGCGCCACGTCGTAACCCCAAAAGTCAATCCATACGGGTACGTTCTGCGCTGCCATGATTTGCTGCATCTCACGCGTGTCGCGAATCATATCCTCTTCCCAAGAGCCTTGACCTACACAGAGTATCATGTTGCGCTCACGATAGAGCTGCCAATAGGGATGGTTAGAGGGCATGTTGTAGAGATAGTGCAGCGGAGAGTTCAGATAGAGCGTGTCGTCCATATAGTCGCCGAAGAAGTAGTCTTTGCGATAGACACCGCTCAACGCCACAAGGCTATCGAAGAGGTCGGGACGACGAAGGAAGAAGTTGGCACTATGATAAGCCCCCATGCTGCAACCTGTGATAATCATGGTTTGTCCCTCGTACTCCTGTACGGTGGGGATGAGTTCCTCGGTGATGTAGCGAAACCAAGCTTCGTGGCGGGCAGCGCGCTGTGCACCGTCACCATTGGCATTGGACCACGTCTCGCCGTCAATGCTGTCGGAGCAAATCAAGCGTATGCGACCGCTCTCTATCCACGGAGCAAGCACATCGGTCATGCCAAAGTTGTCGTAGTCAAAATAGCGCCCGTCCTGTGAGGGAATCACGAGTACGGGCCTTCCCGTGTCGCCATAGGTCATATACTCCATGTCGCGCTGGAGGTTGCTGCTGTAGTGTTTATGATAATTGCCTGTCATATTGTTGTATAAGTATGTTCGTTTCACAGACTTTTTCTCGCCAAGGCAAAGCTGAAACAAGTTTCGCTTTGCTCTTCTGGCTTAACGAAAAAGTTCGATAAAGATTGTGTTAAAGTAAATCCCTGTGTTCAAGCCTTGGCTTGTGGTTGGTAATGGGCGAAGAAAGTGTCGATTAGGCTGTAGCGCCTCGCCCAAGCATCGTGCTACGCGCGCTTCTTGGTGATGAAGTCTACGAACTCGTCTACTTCTTGCTGCGTTCGGAGCTTGGCGGTGTACATTTGGTTGCCCATAGCTCCTGAGAGCACCTCGGGCATACGCTCGCACATCACGATAGCGTCTCCGTAGCGTTGCAACACTTCTTCGTGGGTGTGTAGATAGTCGTAGATGTCGCGGCGAGAACAATAGGCGCAATAGAACTGCTCTCCCTCGTCGGTGCGACGCTCACCGTAGCATACCACGTCAGCCCAAATGCTGTACACGTCGGTGCTATGCGCATAGTTGATCATATCGGGCGTGTAGCCACCAGCGGGGCGCATATTGACCTCAAGGCCTACAAAGTCGCCTTTCTTGCCCAGTCCTTTATGCTCGCGCGATAGGCAGAAGAACTCGAAGTGTACAAAACGGCTCTTCACGCCGAAGGCTTTGAGCGTCTTGCGTCCCAATTCACGAAGCTGGGACGGCACTTCCTTTTGTACCACGTATGAGAGTTCCAACTTCTTATTGACGATATCCATGATGCTTGGCGGAAACCAAGTGGCAGACTCAAAGAGTGCGTCACCCTCGGCGTTGCAAATGGCATCGTAGGAATAGATGTTGCCTGTGATGAACTCTTCTATCACGTAGTCTGCGCTATGGGGATTCTCACTGAAGAAACGCATGAGTTCTTCCTCGCTATGAATCTTGTGCGTATCGCTGGCACCGACACCCACATCGGGTTTGGCTATCAAGGGGAAGCCAGTGAGTTTACTGAACTCCACAGCGGCCTCCTGGCCTTCGCGTCCATGGATTTGGCGGGCAGTGGGTATACCGCCTTCGGCGTAGAACTTCTTCATGGCCGACTTCTCTTTGAAGTCTTCCACGCGGTCGGCTTTCACACCAGTGGTTACATTGAAATCGGTACGCAGTTGTGCGTCCTGCTGCAACCAATACTCGTTGTTCGACTCTATCCAGTCAATCTTGCCATACCGTGAGGCGAAGAAAGCCACGGCGCGATACACTGCGTCGTAGTCCTCGAGCGTGTCTACGCGATAGTAGTCGGTCAAGGCGTTCTTGAGTTCGTTAGGAAGATTTTCGTAGGGAGTATCAGCTATGCCAAGCACGTTGGCACCTTTTTGCTTGAGTCGATCACAGAATTGCCAATACGTGTGAGGGAAGTGCGGGGAAATGAATACTACGTTCATAATGTGCTTATGTTGCTATCCATTGTTTTCG
Source organism: Bacteroidaceae bacterium (assembly GCA_017479555.1). Lineage (GTDB taxonomy): Bacteria > Bacteroidota > Bacteroidia > Bacteroidales > Bacteroidaceae > Alloprevotella. Next base: position 7,264 of record JAFVCB010000023.1, read on the forward strand.
TAACTAAAAAAAGTGGGGAAAATGTTGCAGAAAACAATGGCTGTGAGTAAAACAATGCGGCAAAAGTACAAAAACTCCGTAAACAAGCTGTGTTTCATGTACAAAAAGTCAAAAAAGGGCGCTTTTTTGTGACATTTTAGTGGCAACACGAGGTAGTCTGTGCTTTGCACTGCGCACAGTGGCTGCGATTGGTCTCCCTATGCGTACAAGTCTCTGAAAGTGGACAACCTGCGCATCGGGGATTGTCGGACATGCGGCTGCGAAGATGGAAAAAGATGCGCCAAAGGGCGTATGCCACACACAGACACACGCAAACGCCTACTATAATATATTGTATAACTTGTCCCATCGTCGTGATAAATCTTCGTGGAGAAGAAACTTTGTTGCTTAATCCCCCCATCGGTCGTTACAGCTTATAGCAGCAAGTGGCCTACCTGATAGGCCAATGCGCTGACCAACCACGCCACAAAGGTGGTGTAGACGGCTGCGACTAATGCCCAACGCCATGAGCCTGTCTCGTTCTTGATGGCAGCAATGGTGGCTATGCACGGGAAATAGAGCAGGATAAACAGCAGATAGGCATAGGCCGAAAGCGGCGTGATGCCATCCTCGGACATCAGTCGATGAAGTCGGGCATATTTGTGGTCGTCATCAGCATAAGCCTCATCGTCGCCAAAACTATCATCGCCCGCATAAATCACACCTAAGGTGCTGGCCACAATCTCTTTGGCTCCCACACCTGCTACCAAGCTCACATCCAGTTTCCAGTTGAACCCTTGTGGTTGGAACACGGGTTCTATGGCCTGTCCTATTCGACCAATATAGCTCTGGGCTTTTTGGTCTTCGTCGGGCAAAGACTCGTCGTGCGGGAAGTAGCCCAAAGCCCAAACAATGATGCTCGACACAAGGATGATGCCGCCCATCTTGGCTAAATACTCTTTGCCTTTCTCCCAAGTGTGGCGCAGTGTAGCCTTCCACGTGGGCATACGATAGGGCGGTAGCTCCATCACGAAAGGCGTGTCCTCGCCTTTGATGACAAAGCGTGAGAGTATACGGCTCACCACGATGCTCATCAGGATGCCCACCGCATAGAGCGAGAGCATCACGGCGGAGCGCCACTGCGCGACAAAGAATGTGCCTGTAATCATGATGTAGATGGGCAAACGCGCCGAGCAACTCATAAAGGGCAGCACCAGCATCGTAATCAGTCGCGAGCGACGGCTCTCTATGGTTCGCGTGGCCATGATGGCTGGCACATTACAACCGAAACCCATGATGAGCGGGATGAACGACTTGCCGTGTAGCCCCATCTTGTGCATGAGTTTGTCCATGATGAACGCGGCACGCGCCATATAGCCACTATCTTCCATAAAGGAAATGAAGAGATAGAGTATCAGTATTTGGGGCAAGAAGACGATGACCGCGCCCACACCGCCTATCACACCCTCTACAATCATGGAGCGGAGAGGACCATCGGGCAATAGGGTTTGTACGACACCTCCGAGCCAGTCTACGCCCTGTTCTATCAGATCCATGGGATATTCGCCCAGTGAGAACGTGGTTTGGAACATGATGTAGAGCAACAAGAAAAAGACGGGAAAGCCTAAATACTTGTTCGACAACAGGCTATCCAGTGTGTGCGTCAATCGATACACATCTTGCTGCGTGCCTTCTTTGTAGGCCGCTTCGGTCAGTGCGCCATGGATAAAACCATACTTGGCATCGGTGACAACGGTTTCGCTGTCGTCGCCAGTCTCTGCCTTGATCTGCGCGGCGGCATGCTGCTGCGCTTGCAACACGTCCGCGCCCACTTCGTCGCGCCGCACGACTTCTTCTGCCCAACTGTCTTTCTCGACGAGTTTTAGGGCTAAGTAGCGGGTGCTGTAGCGAGTACGGAGATTGACCGAGCGTTTCAGATAGACCTGTATATCGCTCACGGCGCGCTCCACGTACTTACCGTGATTGATGTGAATATGCCGCACCACATCGTGAACAGGGGTCTCGCCGTCGGCAAAGTCCTCCATGTGGTGAGCGGGAATCTCGTCGGTAGGCGTGGCATAGCGTTTGTGCCAATCTCGAATCTCGCGCGCTACCTCGGGATTGATTTTTCCGTCCTTACCAATATAGTCTGCTCCCTCGTAGAGATTGATGAGTACATGAAAGAGGAGGTCAATGCCACGTCCCGTGCGGAAACTGGTGGGTATCATCGGCACGCCCAACAGGGTGCTCAGCGTTTCTATATCCAACGTGTCGCCCCGTCGCTCAAACTCATCGTACATATTCAGCGCACAAATCATGCGCACATTCATATCGACGAGCTGCGTGGTGAGGTACAGGTTGCGCTCGATGTTGGAGGCATCAATCACGTTGATGACGATGTCGGGGCGCTTCTCAAGCAGATGCTCACGCACATAGAGTTCTTCGGGACTATAGCACGACAAGGAGTATGTACCAGGCAAATCGGTCAGCACCAAGTCGTAACCCTCGAACTGGGCGTGTGCCACGGTGGCATCGACTGTGACACCACTATAGTTGCCCACATGGGCGTGTGCACCACTGGCATAGTTGAAGAGCGAGGTCTTGCCACAATTCGGGTTGCCAACGATGGCCACGTTGATGCTGCGACGCTTTTGCAGATACTCGTTCGCGGAAGTGCCGCGTTCGGCTGTGTTCGGTAGGGCTTCTTCGGTGATGGGAGTCAAATCGGCTTGCGTCTCGGAAGGACTCACTTGCAGATTGGACGTAATCTCAATGAGTTCGGCCTCTTCGCGTCGCAGACTGACTTCGTAGCCCATCACTTTGTACTTCACGGGATCTTGCAAGGGGGCACCAAGCAAGGACTCTACCACCTTGCCCTTGACAAATCCCATCTCAATGATGCGTTTACGAAAGCCTCCGTGTCCTGTCACCTTGACGATGACGGCGCGTTCCCCTGTTTGTAGCTCTGATAGTTTCATGTATGATTGGTTATAGGGTGCATCCCCTCTTGATGTTGCAATAGACAGACTGGAATGAATGCATTGCAGATAAAAGATATACTATGCTACGCGTCTAAGCGTAGGATGCGGGAGTGTAGCTCCACGCTCTCCCTCTGTTCGCTATTTGGTAGAGGGTGTCTTATATTATAATATAGTATAGCCCGCTTTGGCTATTTGCCACACAGAAATTGGCTCAACTTCTGCACGGCTAAGGCACGGTGGCTCAAACGATTTTTGGCGGCTACACCCATCTCCGCAAATGTCTTTCCGACGGCGTCTGGCGCAAAGACGGGATCGTAGCCAAAACCTTCTGTGCCACGACGGCTCTCTGTGATGATACCCCTTACTGCACCCTCGAACAGATGTTCTTTTCCCGTAGCATCGATATAAGCTATCACCGTACGGAAACGCGCACTGCGATCGGCTTTGTCACTCAACTCACGCAACAGGCGGTCGGTATTGGCTTCGGTATCCTGACGGTCGGGATATGCATAGCGGGCTGTATGTACACCAGGAGCGCCACCGAGAGCCGTCACTTCCAGTCCCGTATCGTCGGCAAAACAGGCCACTTGGTAGCGTTCGTACACGTAATGTGCCTTTTGCAAGGCATTGCCCTCAAGGGTGTCTGCTGTCTCGGGGATGTCGTCAAAGCAACCTATGTCTGAAAGGCTCAGCACCTCAAAGCGAGCGGAGAGAATCGAACGAATCTCTTGGAGCTTGTGAGCGTTGTTTGTCGCGAATACGATTTGTTCCATATTATATTATATATTGTACGAAGTTCAATCTTTGTTCCTTGGCATGGGCTTGTAGACGTGCTGCTTCACGATGCCTTGGCTGAAAGTTTACTGCGTCGCAGCGTGGGTCGTGATTGCACCAGTCGATGCAGGAGATAGGCAAATACCAAAGTCAGTATCAACACAAACGCATAGCTCATGCCTGTCCCCCAACGCTGTATCACGCCTGCCTCAATCACTGCCTGCAAGATGGGGAAATGCAGGAGGTAGAACTCGTAGGTGAGTGGTGTCCATCGGCGCGTGAACCTCAAGAAAGGGAGGCGCGTTCCAGCATATACGATAAGCACGGCAAACGCTATGGGCCAGAGGATTTTCACGGGATGGTACACAAAACTCAGTACGCCAATGAGTAGCGCCAAGGGAAGTAACTGCAAGAAATGGGATTGAAGCTTTTGATAGTACTCACAAACGATGATGCCCGACAAAAAACATACGGCTTGCGGTGCACCAATCTTATGAAAGAGATGGAGCGATGACTGGTCTGTGTGATAGGCTAATGCGAGAAATAGGGTTTGTATCGCCACCAACAAGGCATAGCAACCTACTAAAATCCACGTTCTGCGCTGCCTGCTTACTCGTTGGAGCAGATAGACCAAGAGGGGCAGCAGGGCGTAGAATGCCATTTCATATTTCATCGTCCAGAGCGCACCGTCCATCACAGAGAGTACATGATCTTGGAACACACCTGGCAGGGAGGGTTCGAGCCAACCCAGCATGAGCAGATTCCAAAACAAGTAGCGCGCCGTTTGTGCATGCACGAGAAATTCGCGCAATGGCAACACGGTGAACAGCGTTCCTATCAGGCAGCAAAAGAGTATTGTACCCACATAGGCGGGCAATATGCGGTGCAATCTGCGTTTGTAGAAAGCGAGCGCATCGCTCTTTGATAAAAAACTCTTGTAGGTAAACATGCCGCTCAAAATAAAAAAAAGTTGAACGGCCTGCGTACTCGGAAACGGTGGCCAGTCCGCACTTTCGGTCAAAAAGCGAAAGTGGCTGCTCACTACGATAAGCGCAGCCATCCATCGCAGGGCTTCAAACCCATTTTCAGCGGGAATGCTATCTCTCTTCGACACGTTTTGGACTTTTCGGGAATAAGTAAACAGGGAGACTTTCTGAACAAAAAACGCGAAGGGCTATGAGGTGGTGGGCGCGCCTGCTATCTCGAGCGGGATACCGCCAATCTCAGCTGCCATATCGCTGAACGAGCTCCAATAGCTGCCGATGACACGTTGCGTATGAGCCAGCGCGAACAAGTCAACCACGGCATCGCCTACGCTGAACGCGTTATTGCGCAAACCATCGGTTTCTTGCGCTTGGGTGCGCCCCTTGAAGCGTTCGCGGATTTTCCATTTCACTTCTTCATCGTCCGAAGCGATGTAGAAACAGGCTTGCGGATATGCCTCCATCGCGCGCTCAAAGGCCTCGTCCGTACTTACCTCTTTCGACCAGTTGTTGTCCGTGCGCCGAATGTGTACGCCTATCGTTTCGCGTGGAAAGCGTGAGATGGCTTGGTCTATTCGGCTCTGCAACTCTTCGGTTGGCTGCAAACGTGCGATGACAGCGGCATCGTATGCTCCCACTTGAAAACCTGTGTTCAGGTATAGTTTGCCTGCTTTCTTCATCACTTCGCTAAGCGCACCATGTCGCTCTGGATGATACAACTTGATTTGCCGGCTGTAGAAGGGCAAGCGGAGCAACTGGGGCAAGTACAGCACTTTATGGGATGAGGGTAAATCTAAGAACGACCCCTCCACAATGCGCAGCCACGGACTCTCGATGGGTGCAAAAAGTTCGTCAAAATAGGCCTCACACTGCCAGTCAGGATGCCAAACTAAGCGAGTCGGCACCTGTTCGCGCTCAGCAAAGGCTAAGGTGCTAAGCAACACCCTCAAACGATTACATAGGCCACCCTGAGCAGCGACGGTGAGTTTCATGCTGACGTGAGAAAAGTTTTTATCT
>JAFVCB010000024.1 GCA_017479555.1 Bacteroidaceae bacterium
ACTCTAACCACCATCAGCATCTATATGCCCAACAATAAGAAACACTTTATCAAGACAATACCCATGAAACGGCACAAGCCCATAGCAAAAATGTTTGAAGAAGAATTTTGGGAGGCGCAATGACGAAGTCAGGAAAAAGAAGATATGTAGGCTGCAGGGGGCTTACTTTTCGGAAATAGAGTCAGAAACACCTATTTATCGGAACTGAATACACTTAATTTGGAGTTTTCAACTTTTAGCGGACAGTCTCATATTATGTTTTAGGCTGTTGTGCTTTGCAGCAAGTTTGTCTACCGCCCCTTCAGGTTTGTTCGTTGCCTGAAGGGAATGGGCGGATACAAGCGCTGAAGGGGCGGAAAAGAATGGGGAGGGTTGGAGAACGCATCGCCCTCGTGGGTAGGCTACGGTTTGTAAACGATGCGCCTATCCTGAATGTAAATCCCCGAGGGGACAGGTGGCATAAGTCTGCGTCCAGAGAGGTCGTAGACAGGTGCGTTGCCCATCTTTGGCAATGATGCTGCAGGGCTAAGTGACAAGGGACTGACGCTCGTCACGACCGTATCTACCAACGTCAACATGAACTGGCAACCCGCATCCGAGCGATCGTTGCCATCTTGATTAGTACTCCAGTTGAAGATCTTATAGGTGTTGGCCGATGTCGTTTGGTTCATCTCAACCTTACCCGTGTTGGTGTGTAGGATAAATAGGCGTGGCGTAGCCGCATAGGAACACAGAAAGGCGCGGGCGGGGGCTGTGGAGCGCATTTTGAACTGTGCATTATAGTTGCAAACAGGATTGACATACGACCCGTAACGTCGATTGACCAGATCGTATCCTTTGCCGTCTTCGCGATAGACAAACTTCCACATCGCAGCTTCATCAACTTCGGTACGCCCCTCGAGAGAGCCTAAGCGTGCTGTAGCGGTGATGTATCGATTCTCGCGCAAAGCGGAGCAAATGGTGTACCAATATTCCACACTATCGTTGGAGACCAAGGGCTGAATGATTTGTTCGCGCAAAGCGGCTGCACGTTCCTGAAACGTGGTAGCCAAGGCAGCAATTTCTTCAGCCGATGCATCAGCTGAAAGGATAGCATAGGCTTCGTCGAGCGATTGTTCGTAGCGCGCTATGGTGTCGGGATGGTACTGCCCGATTTGTTCGCCAACAGATAGGGAAGAGGTCACAGACAAGGCACTACCCAGTGCATTGCGCTCACGATACAACGCGATGAGACTATCGGCTTGTTCGTCGGAGGTGGGATGCGCACCCTCATGGACCAAATAGGGAGCCAAGATCTGCGACATACGCGCATAGCCCTTGCCATAGAGATAGTTGCCTGTAAAATATTGCTGATTGGCCAAGTTGGATACCACAAAAGGTGTATACGTGTCGATATACTCCACACCATCGAGTCCATCGGCCATTTGTTGTAGACTGTTGTTGAAAGGTACTACACGGTTCTGGTTGGTCGTAGCATTGTAGATAGGATGTAATGCAAGTAGATAGAGGCGCGTGGTGGGTGCCAATTCGCGAATTTTGTCTACCACAGCGCGGTAGTTGGCTACTACTGTTTCGAGTGCCGTACTGCCATTGACCTCGCTGACACCAGCGTAAAGCAAAATTTTTGCAGGTTGCTCGTTATCGCTGCGTCCTCTGAGAATTATGGGAATCTCAGCCAGTGTCAGACTCAACGCTGGACCTGGGTAGCCCCATGCTGTACCTCTATTTTTCACCCTCTCTGAATGGAGCAGTTCGTGCCACTCGCCGCCATGCACCATCTCGTCGCCGATGAATAGGACATCCGTGCTTCGGACTGGCAATGCACCAAAAGCGGTTATGCGCATCCCATACGAGCCACTCTGTCCGCCGTTCTGGTTGGTAGCTGATGCGGGATAAACACAACTGGAACCCACGTATGGAGCAATAGCATTGCACCAAATGCGGTAGCCCGCCATGGTGAGATGAAGACCATCGTATGACAGTCCGCCCGAAGTACCCGAGGGTATAGCCGTAAGCCTCGAATAGAGGTCAATGTAGGTTGCTCCATACGTGGCACAGAGAGCCTTGAGTGCTGTGTTGGTCTGTTGGATAATGGAGGTGGTACGGATACCCACGTTGGAGGGGAGGATGCTCTGTACATAGAGGGCTGTACGCGGCGATTCCTTGGTGGCACGAGTGAGCAACGCCCTGACATTGTTCACTACATGCTCCGTCGTGTTGATACCCGCTGTACCCAAGTCATTCGTGCCTATCATCAAGAAAATCTTGGCAGGCTTTCCCGCAAGAATAGATTCAAAGTTGGCCAGCGTTTCATCACTTACAGCACCGCTGTTGCCACGATTGAGGATGTGAGGATTGTCGAAAGCCTCCCACCATTCGTGCATATTGGTGATGCTGTTGCCTACAAAAACGATGCTATTGGTGTCTACGCGCAAGGGCGTAAAGGCACTATAGCGGTGTAACCGAAACGGTTCATCTGCCATCGCCGCGATATGGGCGAGGCACAAGAGGAGTAAGATTGCCAGTTTTTTCATGTCTCATAAGTTCTTTGTAAGTAAATATATTTGTGTGAAGTTTCTTCAATTTCTATGCACAGTCCAAAAACATAGTTTTGCTTCTCAAAGCAGCAAAAGTTGGCTTTGAATTTGTTCGACAAGCCCAGCGTCAGTTACCCAACAATCACCCTCATCGGCCCTACCTAAGCTGGGACCTTCTGTCGTTTGGCGTACGCGTTTGGTACACGATGCATGCACTTCCATGCATCCTGTTTTCTCTATCAGTTCACGCACATTCCCAGGGTTTATGCCCGCACCTGGCATCACAATGATGCGCCCCGCCGCCTGTTCGCGCAAGCTTCGTAACGTGGCAGTCCCCATCAGTGCTGAAGATGCCCCACCCGATGTGAGTACGCGTGAGAACCCTATGTCAATGAGCGACTCGAGTGAGACGGGGAAATCCTTAGAAAAATCGAAAGCCCTATGGCACGTGAGCGACAAAGTGCCTGCAGCCTTAGCAAGTCGTGCCATCGTACGCAAATCGAGTTCGCCTTCTGTAGTCAGTGCACCGCAAACGATGCCCTGTGCACCTAACTCCACGCAACGTGTCACGTCGTCAATCATAGCTGCAACTTCGTCTTCGCTATATACAAAGTTGCCTTCGCGTCCACGTATTAGCACATGCACACAGAGCTGAGGAAAAGCTGCGCGAACCTGCCGCAGCAGTCCAGCCGTAGGTGTTACACCTCCTACGGGTAGCGCAGCACAGAGTTCTATGCGATTAGCTCCGCCAGCTACAGCAGCGCAGACACTCTGCCAGTTGCCACAACATATTTCTAAGCATGTATTCAAGGTAGTAGAAGTTCTATCACAAAGTCGGGAACGGCTTCATGAGGAGGTACACGGAGAGTGATGCGAGACGTGGTGGGATTGTAGGAAGACTCCAACGCTGCATCCGTATCAAAGACTTTTGCGGAAAGAGGACGCACGGGCATTTCAAACACGAGAACATCCTGTGTGGAATCAAGGAGATGAAGAAAGAGACGTTTTCCTTTTTGTGTGCTGGTATATTGTGCCGTTTCAGATACGCAGCCACGCGTAGTACCATAAATTGTTTCGCCATAGACCTTCATCCATTCTCCCATCTCGCGGAGGCGAGCTATGGCAGTGTCAGGCAGACTGCCGTCGGGCTGCGGACCAATATTGAGCAAGAGGTTCGACCCTTTGCCTGCCGCACGCACCAAGAGGCGGATGAGCGTTTCGCCGCTTTTGTAGTTCTGGTCGCTCACTTTATAGCCCCACATCCCATTCATTGTCTGACACATCTCCAACGGGAGCGAGCTGATATCCTGCCCGCTCAACCCAGCGTGATTTTCGCCAGGAAGGTCACGCTCAAACATTTGGAAATCTTCGCCAACGATAGGCGTGATGTGGTGGTTGTTTCCTATCAATACGGAGGGCTTCAATTGATGAATGTAGTCGTAGAACTCCTCCATGTGCCAATCGAAGGGTATGGTATCAGCATCGTGATCCCAATAGCCATCGAACCAAAGAGCCTTGACGTCACCGTATCTTCCAGAAAGCAGCTCGCCCACTTGACGCTTCATGAAGCCCAAATAAGCATCGTAGTCGGGCTTGAGCGTACGTCCTGTACGAAGACCTGTCCTGCCGACAGGGTAGTCAGTGCGTCGCCAATCCAATATGCTATAGTAGAAATGCAGATTGAGGCCTTGCTGTTGGCAGGCTGCTGCGAGTTCCTGAGCCACATCGCGTCCGAAAGGTGTACCATCTACAATATTATAGCTACTCTCTGCCGTGTGGAACATTGAGAATCCATCGTGGTGACGTGTGGTAAATGTGACGTATCGCGCCCCACTGGATTTGATAGCTTTCACCCACTGCTGGGCATTAAATCTATGTGGATAGAAAGCGGTTGCGCTCTTGGCATATTCTTGTTCGTTGATACCCGCATTGAGATACCACTCACCCTGTGCAAAAAGGCTGTAGATACCCCAATGTATGAAGATACCGAAACGTTCTTCTTCAAACTGCTTACGTGCTACAAGGTTGTCCTCAGAGGGTTGGTATCCACCCTGTGCACAGATCCATAGAGGCAGCAGAGCGCACAGCATGAGAAGCGTGAGTTTTTTCATATATATAATACGACGTTCTTGTTGGAGGTTGTGCCTTTATAGCAAAGGACTGAAAGGCACAGCTATTTTGTGTCTCCTCGGTATAGCACCTGAATGTACGCAGGAGCGCACTATCGTTCGGGAGCTGTAGTAAGTATGGAGCGATATCTTCTGTCCTCACGAAGCACGCGGATGCTTTCTGTGATGTCTTTGTCAGCTTGCAGACTATATTCCACTTGACCTGCCGCACCATAGTATGCTCCTACTATAGCATGTTCCAAGGCGCGCTTTACAGGCAGTCGCCAACGCTCCAAAAGACGGTCGGGTTCAGCAGATAATCGGGCTGTAATAGCACCTATCTCGGCATCGAAGTCTTGACCAAAGCCCTCATCGTGAGCTATCCTTTGAGCATACTCCAAGGCCTTGCGCGTGCTACTACCAAATTCAAAACGGCTGGTTATGACAGCCTTCTTGAATGCTGTGTATTCGGCATCGGTGAGTTGGAACTTGAGTGGTGTATCTATCGTGTGATGATGGGTCACATAGTTGGCCACATAGTCGTAGAACACGTCGCTCTGCAACAATGCTCCCACTATCTGTGGCACGGTGTCGGTCTCCACCAAGATGTCTGGAGTGATGCCGCCTCCATCGTAGACCGTTCTGCCAGCTGAGGTAAGGAAAGCTTGCGTCAGACTATCAGGGAGTGGCATAGGGTCACCCGATGGTGTGCGACGTGAATAATCTAAGGCCTGAATGCATCGACCGCTGGGGATATAGAAACGCGCAGAAGTCAGTTTCAATAGTCCGCCGTAAGGAAGTTCGTAGGTACTCTGCACCAGTCCTTTTCCATAGGTGCGGCGGCCTATCACCACGCCACGATCGTAGTCTTGTAAGGCACCCGCTGTAATCTCTGCCGCAGAAGCTGTGCCATCGTCTACCACGATAGCGATAGGGATAAACTCGTCAATAGGTTCCACGTCGGTGGCGTGTACCTCATCGGGGCGCAACCGATTGCGCCCACGCGTACGCACCACCTCGGTCTCGCGGGGTACAAAAAGAGCTACACTTCTCACGGCAGCCAATAGCGTGCCTCCTGGATTGTCGCGCAGGTCGAGTATTAACTTCTGTGCACCGCGATGTTTCAGCGTAGCTACCGCACTACGCAACTCGTCTGGCGTATTCTCATTGAAAGCCATAAGACGCACATAGCCGATACTGTCGCTCAACATGGCTGCAAAAGGGATACTCTTTTGCGTAATGAGTTGTCGATATATGGTTATACTCTTTGCTCGATTTTGGCCATAGTGCATCACTTCTATATCTATACTACTGCCTGGTTCGCCGCGCAAACGTTGTGATAGTGCAAGGGTATACTCTTTCTTGTCATCATTAGAAGTCGAAGCGGACTGCCCCACATCGTGATTGTCAATGCGCAAAATCTGATCGCCGATACGCAATCCCGCTTTCTCGGCTGGACTATCGCGCTCTACAACGATGATTTCAGCACGGCGCGTAGCATCGTTCACCCTAAACGAGATGCCAATACCCGCATAGCGACCTGACACGAACTGTAGCAGTTCATCGCGACGTTGCTCTGGATAGTAAACCGTATAAGGATCTATCGTAGAGAGCATCTCGGCTATAGCGCCCTCGATTTGTGTTTTCGCTTGCAGCGTATCCACATAGTACATATCCAACTGGGTGTACACATTGGCAAAGATATCCAGCTGCCGAGCCAATTCAAAGTCGTGGTCGGAAGATTGACTGAACGCACAAGGTTGCCAGCCACACCACAAAGCGACGATACTTAACAATCGAAATAAGGTATGTCGAATACGAATGTTTAGCATATCACACATCAAAGTCATTGAAAGCACGCGTATATACAAAGGAAACTATGACTCGTAGCGAGCTACTTCACTACGAATACGCAGCCAAGTGTCGTCTGTAAGAACAGTTCCCATCACCTGAAGCACCTCTGAGGCTAAAAGCGTACCTATTTCCCCACACTGTTGCAGGCGGTAGCCCTTAGCCAAACCATAGAGGAAACCTGCAGCAAAAAAGTCGCCCGCAGCGGTGGTATCTATAGGCGTAACTTTTCGCGCAGGAACGACCACGCGCTCTGCACCTTGACCGATAAGCGAGCCCTTTGCACCCACTTTCACCACAGCAATTTTACAAATGCCACACAACTCATCCAAGGCTGCCTCGGGTTCTTTTCCCGTGAAAGCCTTAGCCTCTTCTTCGTTCGCAAAGACAATGTCTACTTTGCGTAATAGGTATTCAAAGAATTCATGGTCGGCAGCTACAATATTGTAGGATGCTAAATCGATACTGGTCGTCATTCCAGCAGCCGTTGCCAATGTAAGCGCACGGTCGATAAGCGAATGATCCTGCGTGAGGTAACCCTCAATATGGAAGAAGTCGTAGCCCTCAAACATCTCTGCTTGAAGATGTGTAGCATGAAGCTCTGCTGCTACACCCAAGTGGGTGCCAAA
>JAFVCB010000025.1 GCA_017479555.1 Bacteroidaceae bacterium
GGCGGTCAAGATTGGCGGTTACCCGGTGGTCAATGCGTATGCCAACTTCCATCTCAAGCGTACGCGCTTCTATATCATGGCCTCCCACCTTAACTATAGCAGTGGCACTTGCCGCCCATTCCTCGTGCCCCACAACCCTATCAATCGCCTCATCATTCGTTTCGGCGTGTCGTGGGACTTCATCAACTAAGTGCTACATCCCTCGCAGCGTCCTGCCAAGTCTGATATTGCTCAGCAGATATAGGCTCTGCGCGGTGCTACTCCCCTACTCCATCGTTTATATATACGTTGCGTACGTGGCTATGCGCCTATTTATATGATAAAGGGCAGAAGCCATTTGCCTGTGCATCCCGCTGCATTTTCGCGCGCAGCCGTGCTTTTTTATAAATCAAGGTTAAGTTTGTGAAAACTAAGCCTAAATTCTTGCAAACTTAGGTTAAGTTTGTAAAAACTGAGCCTAAGTTTATAAAATCGAAGCGTTGGGCGCAGATATGCAGCCTATAGCCTATAATATTAGTCGGTTCGCTCACCGTTTAGATTTCGAGGCGTGCACGCAGAAAGCCAAGGGAGATGCCACAAAAACACGATGTAGCACCGCGTCTGAGCAAGAACTATTCATTCACGTTTGCCAAAACCACGATTCTTCAACGATGCAAAAGCAGAATAATTGGTTGCAACGGTCGCGTTGCCCCATCTTTGCTTATCTTTGCACCACTTTGCACGAAATATATCCAATCAAACCGAATACATGTCACAAGAATTATTTTCCTCCCTACCCTATAAGGTAGCCGACTTCGGCTTAGCCGATTTCGGACGTAAAGAGATACTCATCGCTGAGCACGAGATGCCAGGTCTCATGGCACTACGCGAGAAATACGGCGAAAGCAAGCCCCTCGCTGGTGCGCGCATCATGGGTTCGCTACACATGACGATACAGACGGCTGTGCTCATCGAAACGCTGCAAGCACTTGGTGCCAAAGTGCGTTGGTGCTCATGCAATATTTATTCCACCCAAGACCACGCAGCCGCCGCTATAGCACAGGACGGCGTGGGCGTGTTCGCGTGGAAAGGCGAAAGCCTCGAGGACTACTGGTGGTGTACGTTGCAAGCCCTGAGTTTCGAGAACGGTCATACGCCCAACCTCATCGTAGACGACGGGGGCGATGCCACACTGATGATACACCTTGGTGTGCAGGCAGAGAAAGACCCTGCTGTGCTCGACACCCCATCGGGCAGCGGCGACGAAGCGGCGCTGAAAGCCGTCATCAAAGCCGTGCTGAAGGAGCGTCCCACCTTCTTCAGCCAAGTAGCACAGAGCGTACGCGGCGTAAGCGAAGAGACCACCACAGGTGTACACCGCCTCTACCAGATGATGGAGCGCGGCGAACTGCTGTTCCCTGCCTTCAACGTGAACGACAGTGTCACGAAGTCCAAGTTCGATAATCTGTACGGTTGTCGCGAAAGTTTGGCCGACGGCATCAAGCGCGCCACCGACGTGATGATAGCTGGAAAAACGGTTGTTGTGGCTGGCTACGGCGAGGTGGGAAAAGGTTGCGCGCAGTCCATGCGTAGCTACGGCGCACGTGTGATAGTCACAGAGATAGACCCCATCTGCGCCCTACAAGCTGCCATGGAGGGCTACGAGGTACTCACTATGGAAGAAGCCGCACCGCTTGGCAACATCTTCGTGACCACGACGGGCAACATCGACGTGATTACCACAGCGCACATGGAGAAGATGCCCAATCAGGCCATCGTATGCAACATCGGCCACTTCGACAGCGAGATACAAGTAGAAGCACTCAAGCATCTCCCAGGTGTGAAGTGCACCAACATCAAACCGCAGGTAGACAGCTACCTATTCCCTGACGGTCACCGCATCACGCTCTTGGCCGACGGTCGATTGGTCAACCTCGGTTGTGCTACGGGACATCCTTCGTTCGTGATGAGCAACTCGTTTACGAACCAAACGTTGGCGCAGATAGAACTCTTTACGAAGGACTACGAGATAGGCGTTTACCGTCTGCCCAAACACCTCGACGAAGAAGTCGCACGCCTACACTTGGAGCGCATCGGTGTACATCTGACGCGCCTCACCCAAGCGCAGGCCGACTACATCGGCGTGAACGTGGACGGACCTTACAAGGCCGAGCACTACAGATACTAACCCCCTTTTTCGCGGCTCTCTATACCCAGCGGAGCGCAGGCCGACAGACATCGTCGGCTGCCCCACTCCCGCACTTTCACACACCTTTGCGTAACTTTTTCTAAACAGCATGAACACACGTATAAAAGAACTGCTCCTACGCGTTTGGCCTGACGCACTGTGTATCTTGGTCTTTCTCGCCATCAGCTTGGCTTATTTCATCACACCAATCAGCCAAGGACTGGTGTTGGAGGGACACGACAACACGGGCGGTGTAGGCATGGGACACGAGACCCAAGTGTACCAAGCCGAGACAGGCGAGCACTCACGCTGGACAAACAGTGTATTCGGCGGTATGCCCACCTATCAGATATCGCCCTCCTACCCCAGCACGTCCACACTCTCGCTGGTACAGAAGATATACCAGTTAGGCACGACAGGACCGATGAGCTATCTGTTTCTGTACCTCATCGGTTTCTACCTCCTGCTACGCGTGCTACGTCTGCGCCCACTCTTGGCTGGCGCGGGAGCAGTGATGTGGGCTTTCTCTTCGTATTTCCTGATTATCATCACGGCGGGACACATCTGGAAAGTCCTTACGCTTAGTTTCATTCCCCCAACCATTGCCGGCCTCATCCTTTGCTATCGTGGCAAATGGCTTTGGGGCGGTGCTGTCACGGCCTTGTTCACCGCCCTGCAAATCCTCTCGAACCACGTGCAAATGTCGTACTACTTCGCCTTCTTGATGCTGTTCATCGTAGTGGCGTATGGCGTGGCTGCCCTCTTGCCCAAACATACGCTCAGCGACACGGGCGAGGCATTCGGATTGAAGCAATGGATTCGCGGCACGGCTGTCATCTTCGTGGCAGGCCTCATCGGTGTGGCAGCCAACGTCTCCAACCTCTACCACACCTATGAATATCAGCAGCACTCCATGCGCGGCAAGGCCGAACTCACACCTCTGCCCGCCGAGGATGGTAAGCCGCAAGCCAAGGTTGAGGACGGACTGGAGCGCGACTACATCACGGCGTGGAGCTATGGCATAGACGAGACGCTGACACTCATGATACCCGAGTACAAGGGCGGTGGCAGTGGCTCGGTGATGGAACGTCCCGATGCTGAGACCCTCGAGGGCTACGACGACTTCATGCAAGGCGCTATGGCTACGCAAAACGTGGCATCGCAGAGCGGCATGCAAATCGTACCGCCTGGGCTCAACCGATACTGGGGTGAGCAGCCCGGAACGGTGGGCCCCGTATATGTAGGCGCGCTGGTTTGCTTCTTCTTCGTGCTGGGTCTGTTCATCGTGCGCGGCCCATTGAAGTGGTCGCTCTTGGCTGCCACCATCGTGTCGCTGCTCTTCGCTTGGGGCAAGAACCTAATGCCCGTAACAGACTTCTTGATTGACAACTTGCCACTCTACAACAAGTTCCGCACGGTAAGCTCCGCCCTCGTATTGGCAGAGTTCACCATGCCGCTGTTGGCCATCCTTGCTGTGGCAAAAGTCATCAAAGAGCCAGAGAAGCTCAACACGCTCAGAGGGCGTACCGCACTGGGTATCAGCGCGGCGTTGACGGCTGGCGTTTGTCTGCTGTTCTATCTCTTCCCCTCGTTAGCGGGTAACTGCATCACCACCAGCGAACAGGCTCTACTCACACAACTGCGCGATGTGCTGTCGCCCGAACAGGTCAATGCCTATGCCCAAGGCGTCACCGCCATGCGCCACGACGTTTTGAGCAGCGACGCACTGCGTTCGCTCGTGATTATACTCATCGGCATCGTGGCTTTGCAAGTCTATCGTTTGAAGTTCATTCCCCACTGGCTCTTTGCCTGCATAGTGGGTGCGGTGTGCTTCTTCGACCTTTGGCAGATTGACAAACACTATCTCAACGACGACTGCTTCACCGACCCCTTCCTACAAGATCAAGAGCTTGCCGCGAAGACTGCAGCCGACGAGCGTATTCTGTCCGACAAGGGCGAATACCGTGTGCTCAATATCACAAAGGACATCTTCAACGATAATAGCACAAGCTACTATCACAAGAACATAGGCGGCTACCACCCCGCTAAGCTCCATCGTTATCAGGACATCATCGAGCGACAGTTGCAACACGAGATACCCCAATTCATTGGGGCTATCAACGAGACCAACGGCGACATGGCGCAGGTCAATGGCGACAGTTTAGCTCCCGTACTCAACATGCTCAACCTCAAATACATCATGTTTGGCACAGAAGCCGAGCGCGTGATAGAAAACCCCTATGCCAACGGCAATGGGTGGTTCGTAAACGAGGTGAAGTTCGTAGACAATGCCGATGCCGAGATGGCTGCGCTTTCCACCATCGACACCAAGCATCAAGCCGTTGCCGACAAGACGTTCCGCGACGTCTTAGAGGGTACGCCCCTCGACACAGGAACAGTCGTTGAGACGCACTACGCGCCCAACGAGCTACGCTATACGGTGCAGAGCAACAAGGGCGGCCTGGTGGTATTCTCTGAGGTTTACTACCCCGGTTGGACAGCCACCATCGATGGGCAAGAAGCCACGCTCGGACGTGCCAACTACATACTGCGTGCCTTGAAAGTTCCCGCTGGCAAGCACGAGGTCGTACTTGAGTTCCGCCCGAAGAGCATAGCGCAGACCGAAGCCGTTGCCTACACAGGCTTGGTACTCATATTGCTCATGGTTGCCGCCGCCATTGGCGTAGAAATCCGCAAACGGCGCATGGCGCAATCGTAATTCAAGCACCGCCAGCCCACATCGTACCGCTGGATTATATCGAAAGCGCAACGCACATTCCCTACCGCGCTTCGTGCGAAAACAAAAGCTGCAAGTATCATCGCTTGCAGCTTTTGACATTTACCGCAAGGCAAGCGCAATGATACGATAAGCCTTTCACCAGCCCCGAATGACCAATGCGGGTTAAACGTTGAAGCTGAAGGGAGTTTTGCCGCCTAAATAGTGCAATTTGGAGTATGCCACCCGATGAAGTTCGCGAAAAACCACAGAATAGGTTTGCGGCTTGTGGGAATATGTTATTTTTGCAGAGATAATACCCTATCAGTAGTACTTTTACACGAAGTCCAAAGCGCGACGTGAAGTCTGCTTCAGTCATCTCTTGGCAAGCAAAAGACTGCGAAACAAGCACATCCCACCTTAGCCACAACCCAACGATAGCGTTCGCCCAAGCATTTTATGATAAAGAGATTAGATAGATATGTGCTCGGAAAATTCTGCTTGGTTTTTATAGCAGCGTTTTTCATCTCGCTATTTATCTTTATGATGCAATTCACGTGGCTTCATATCGACAAATTGGTGGGCAAGGGACTCACACTCGATATCTTAGGAGAATTTTTCTTCTTCATGAGTCTCACGGTTATTCCGCAAGCTCTTCCAGTCGGTATTTTGTTGGCCTCGCTGATTTCTTTTGGTAATCTCGGCGAGAGTTTGGAGCTTTTAGCCATGAAGAGTGCGGGTGTCTCCCTGCTACGCATCATGCTCCCCGTGGGATTGCTTACGGCAGGGCTGGGTGGTGTATCTTTCTATTTCCAAAACGTTACTTCGCCCTACGCGCAACGCGAACTGGGGGCACTGCTTATGACACTGCGTCAGACTTCGCCCGCCGTAGAAATTCCCGAAGGCATCTTCTACAACGGTGTGCCTGGCATCAATCTCTATGTGGAGCATAAAAACGTGGCTACGGGCATGCTCTACAACATTACAATCTACAAGACCGACCAGGGATTTGACAAAGCCCAAATCGTTGTGGCCGACTCGGGACGCATGACGACATCTGCCGACAAGGGACACTTGATACTCGACATCTGGCAAGGCGAACAGTTTGAAAACCTACAGAACGGAGGTATGGGCGAGATGCGCAATGCCCATCAGCCCTACGACCGCGAAACCTTCGGGCAGAAGCGCTTCTTGATAGACTTTGACAGCAACATCAAGATGATGGATGCCGACATGCTTTCGGGCATTGCAAAGGCAAAGAACATGGTGGAGCTTGTGGCTGATGCCGACTCGATGAATCGCGACTTGGACAGCATAGGTCACGAGGCCTATGAGCGTGCGCTTTCTACCACTTATTTCCCTCCGCATGACGCGCGTGCTAAGTCGACCAAAAAGGCTGCACCCTCAGCTGCTGCGA
This sequence comes from Bacteroidaceae bacterium, assembly GCA_017479555.1. GTDB lineage: Bacteria > Bacteroidota > Bacteroidia > Bacteroidales > Bacteroidaceae > Alloprevotella. Next base: position 6,301 of record JAFVCB010000025.1, read on the forward strand.
CACCTTCCCAAGCCAAAGCAACTGCGCAAAGCGCCGAGCCATTACCTTTCGACACACTCTTGGCACATTTAGATGCGCAACGTTTAGCCTCGGCCATAGAAGCAGCAGGCGCGTCGGTGAGCAACCATCGCAACGAGTTGGAGTTCCGAAAAGAAGAGGTGGCCTACGAAGAAAAAGACGTGCGCAAGCACTGGATAGAGTGGCACACCAAAATCACCCAGTCGCTGGCATGTATCTTCTTCTTCCTCATCGGCGCACCCTTGGGAGCTATCATTCGTAAGGGCGGATTGGGACTACCAGCTGTGGTGAGCGTGATTATCTTCATCATTTACCTTGTTATCAACACCAGCACGATGAAGATGGCACGCGACGGTTCGCTCAACATGATAGTAGGCATGTGGGCCAGCACAGCAATCTTGCTTCCTACGGGCATCTTCTTGACGTATAAGAGCAACAACGACAGCGTAGTGTTCAACATGGATGCCTATCGCAACTTCTTCAGCCGCCTGCTCATGCTGCGCACGCGTCGCCACGTGCCGCTCAAGGAAGTTATCATACACGACCCCGACTACACCGCTATACTGCCACGCCTGCAAACGCTCGGCAGCGACTGCACGGACTATGTCCACACGCATTCGCTCATGAGAGCGCCTAACTATATATCCATCTTCTTCCGCCACCAATCGGACACGGCTGTTGAGGAAATCAATGAGCGCATGGAGGCCATTGCTGAGGAATTGGGCAATAGCCGTGATGTGCGTCTGCTCCAAACCTTACAGTACCTCCCCCTACTCTACACCACGGCGCATGTGTCGCCCTTCGACAGCACGACGTGGAACAAGGTGGCGGGCGTATGCTTCCCGATAGGCCTCATACTGTGGATGAGAATATGGATATTCCGTCTCAGGCTGCGCAAAGATTTAGAACAAATCGCCGAAACGGCACAGGCTTTGCAACAACACTGTCAACGCATCGTGGAGAAATCCACCTCTGCCATCAACGATTAGGCATAGCGCACGCCTATATAGGATACGCACACGGCTAAGCCTACTTCAAACAATATATCTAAGCACACTCTTCACCTAATTATCTGCTATGAAGATAGCCACTATCGAACAAGCTCTCGAGGATTTTCGTCAAGGAAAATTTGTCATCGTTGTTGACGATGAAGATCGTGAGAACGAGGGCGACCTCATTATGGCTGCAGAACTCGCCACACCCGAGGCCATCAACTTTATGCTTCGCGAAGGTCGCGGCGTACTCTGCGCTCCGCTTACCATAGATCGTGCACGCGAGTTGCAACTCCCCCACCAAGTGGAGGACAACACGAGTATGCTCGGCACACCCTTCACCATCACAGTGGACAAGCTCGAAGGATGCACCACGGGTGTGAGTAGCCACGATCGCGCAGCCACTATACGCCATTTGGCATCGTCCGAGGCGCGTCCCGAAGACTTCGGTCGTCCGGGCCACATCAATCCGCTCTATGCGCAGCCACGCGGTGTATTGGCTCGCGCGGGTCACACCGAGGCAGCGGTAGACTTGGCACGCTTAGCTGGACTTCAGCCCGTAGCCTGTCTCATAGAGATACTCAACGAAGACGGCACGATGGCGCGTATGCCACAGCTGCAAGTCTTTGCCGAGAAGCATGGGCTGAACCTCATCACCATTCGCGACCTCATCGCCTATCGTTTGCAGAACGAAAGTCTTGTTGAGCGCGGCGAAGAGGTTGATATGCCTACGCAGTACGGACACTTCCACCTCATCCCGTTTCGGCAGAAAGACAACGGCCTCGAGCATGTAGCCCTCATCAAGGGCGAATGGCAGGAGGGCGAACCCATCTTGGTGCGCGTACACAGCTCTTGCGTGACGGGAGATATCTTTGGGTCAGCACGCTGCGACTGTGGCGACCAGCTCCACAAGGCCTTGCGCATGGTCGAAGCCGAGGGCAAGGGCGTGGTGCTCTACCTCAACCAAGAGGGGCGCGGCATAGGCCTCATGGCCAAGATAGCTGCGTACAAGCTGCAAGAGCAGGGCTACGACACCGTAGATGCCAACATCCACTTAGGCTACGACCCCGACGAACGCGACTACGGCGTAGGGGCGCAAATCTTGCAAAGCCTCGGGGTGTCGCGCATGAGGCTCTTGACAAACAATCCAGTGAAACGCGTGGGACTTGAAGCGTACGGACTGGAGATTGTCGAGAATGTACCTATCGAAATAGCCCCCAACCCCTACAACGAACGCTATCTGCAGACCAAAAAACAACGTATGGGACACAATCTTCACTTCAAGAAGTAAGTAGACAATTGTCTCCACACCGATTACAACAACATTTTTCACCCATAAAAACTTCAAAACCATGCAACCTTCAACAGCTTACAATCCCTCTTCGGAGATGATTTTCTCAGAATCTACTGTGGCCAAACTCATGCGAAACGTGTACCTGTGGATGACGCTCGCGCTCATCGTGACAGGCATGTCGGCCTACTTAGTAGCAAGCTCGCCCGTGATTTATCACGTTTTGGGTTCCTCCGTGACCTTCTGGATCTTAGTAATCGCAGAGTTGGGCATCGTGTTCTACCTCTCAGATTCGATACAAAAGATATCGTTCACCACGGCTTCCATACTCTTTATAGTCTATTCGCTGCTCAACGGTGTTATACTCTCTTCCATCTTCATCGTATACACCTTTGAGAGCATCACGAACGTGTTCTTCATCACAGCTGGCACATTCGGTGCGATGGCTTTAGTGGGTTCGTTCATCAAGAAAGACCTCAGCGGACTGGGACGTTTCTTCTTGATGAGTCTCATCGGCATCATCATTGCCACGGTGGTCAACATGTTCTTTGAAAACAGCGTCTTAGGAACGCTTATCAACTATATCGGTGTGCTCCTCTTCGTGGGACTCACAGCGTACGACGCGCAGAAGATTAAGAACATGCTCTACATGTACGGCACAGATATCAATGACGACACAAAGAAGTATGCTCTCCTTGGCAGCCTGCAGCTCTACCTTGATTTCATCAACCTCTTCCTGTATCTGTTGCGCATCTTTGGTAATCGCCGCAACTAACTTTGTCGAATGCTTACTCCTTTTATATATAAAGGTATGAAACATCGTTTTGCGCTATTCCTGCCCTTGCTTCTGCTATGCTTGTCGTGCCAGCGCGTAGGCCAAACATCTGCGAGAGAGCAAGCACAAGCCCTCGAACCCGATACGCCTCGGGTGGTCACCCTACTCTTTGCGGGCGACCTCATGCAGCACCAAGGTCAAATCAATGCGGCTCGTCGTGCGGACGGCACGTGGGACTATACCGACTGTTTTCAGTTCGTGCGCGACGAGATTTCGCGCTACGACATTGCCATTGCCAACCTCGAAGTGACGCTTCCTGGCCCACCCTATAGCGGTTACCCTCAGTTTCGCTGCCCCGACGCTTTCTTGCAGGGCGCACTCGATGCTGGCTTTGACGTGATGCTCACGGCCAATAACCATTGTTGCGACAGCTATCAGAAAGGCCTTGAGTGCACCATTGCCGTACTCGACTCGTTGAAAGTGCCGCACTTAGGCACTTATCGCAACGCCGCAGAGCGCGAGGCCAACTATCCATTGCTTGTGGAGCAAAACGGCATACGCATTGCCCTACTCAACTACACGTACGACACCAATGGCATTCCCGTCAAGAGTCCCAACGTGGTGAACATCATCGACCGCGAACAAATAGCTCACGACGTGGCACGTGCCAAGGAGATGCATCCCGATGTGATTATCGCCAACATGCACTGGGGCATAGAGTACGTCCAGCAGCCCAACAAGCAGATGCGCGACTTGGCCGACTTCCTCTTAGCCCAAGGTGTAGACCACATCATAGGCGGACACCCGCATGTGGTGCAGCCCATCGAGGTGCGCGAAGACCAAACGGGTAACAAGCACCTCGTCGTGTGGTCGTTGGGCAACTACATCTCCAACATGACGAAGGAGAACACCGAGATAGGCCTGATGGTTGGCCTACAACTCACCAAGGACAGCACGTCTACGCGCCTGACAGATGCGGGCTACACCATCACATTTTGCTCGCGCCCCGCAGTGAGTGGTCGCCGCGTACATACCGTATTGCCCGCCTCGTATCCTACCACCGACATGCGACCTGCCGAGCGCGAACGTTTCACACGGATGATGCGCAACACCCGTACCCTCTTTTCCAAGTACAACATTGGCATCAGCGAACGCGCCATACGATAAACACGTGGACTAATCAACTACAACCCAATATGACAACACTTTCTTCACGCGTCACACGCCTTCAACCCTCAGCCACCTTGGCCATGTCTCAAAAGAGTGCTGAACTCAAGGCGCAAGGCATTGACATCATCAACCTCAGTGTAGGCGAACCCGACTTCGACACTCCCGAGCACATACGCATAGCCGCCCAGAAAGCCATTGATGAGGGCAAGACCCGCTACACCCCCGTGCCAGGCATTCCCGCTCTGCGCCAAGCCATCGTAGAGAAGATGCGCAACGAGAATGGGCTGGAATACACCGCCGAGCAAATCATCGTGAGCAATGGTGCCAAACAGAGCGTGTGCAACACCCTATTGGCGCTCTGCAACGAAGGCGACGAGGTAATCATCCCCGCGCCCTACTGGGTGAGCTATCCACAAATGGCGCTCATGGCCGATGCCACACCCGTCATCGTCGAGGCTGGCATTGAGCAAGACTTCAAGATAACTCCTCAACAGCTCGAAGCCACCATCACGCCGCGCACCAAAGCCTTTATCCTCTGCACACCGAGCAATCCCACGGGTGCTGTCTACACCGCTGACGAACTCGAAGCCCTAGCCGAAGTGCTGCGTCGCCACGAACAAGTAGTCGTTATCGCCGACGAAATCTATGAGCACATCAACTACACGGGACAGCACGCCAGCATAGCCGCTTGCGAAGGCATGAAGGAGCGCACCGTAGTAGTGAATGGTGTGTCGAAAGCCTACGCTATGACAGGTTGGCGCATAGGCTTCATCGCCGCACCGCTCGACATCGCCAAAGCCACACAGAAACTTCAAGGTCAGTACACCAGCAACCCTGGCAGCGTGAGCCAATATGCCGCATTGGCCGCCTACGAGGGCAGTCAGCAATGCGTAGAAGAAATGCGCCAAGCCTTCGCACGTCGCAAAGACCTGATTGTGGAGCTGGCTCGCGAGATAGCCGCTTTCGAGGTCAACGAACCCATGGGCGCCTTCTACCTCTTCCCCAAGTGCAGCAGCCTATTCGGCAAGTCGTTCAACGGACGCACCATCAACAACAGCACCGACTTTGCCCTCTACCTGCTCGAAGAAGCGCATGTCGCTACGGTGGGCGGCGATGCCTTTGGCTCGCCCGAGTGCTTCCGCATGAGCTACGCCACGTCCGACGACACCATTCGCGAAGCACTCAAGCGCATCAAGCAGGCAGTGGAGCAACTCCAATAGACGACAAGACCAGCAGGCTAAATTCTCAGGAAAAAACATATTTTCATCCATTTAGGCCATCGGATTTCGCAGGAAATACTACCTTTGCTGCGAAATCCTTTTTTATAACCCTCAATCCCATATACTTATGAAAACCACAAGTATGCTCAAAAGGGTCTCGATGATAGCCCTCTTCTTCATCGTTGTATCCCAAGCCCTCGTGGCACAGAATGATTATGAGTTCACACTCACCCAAGATCGTTCGGGCAAGATGTATTGCAAGATGTCCAACTTCGCAGCTTTGTCGAACGGTGTCAACACTCAACTGTTCTACTACGGCTATACAGCAGGAGCCAGTGGCGACTTTCAGTACAAAATATTCCTCGACCTCAAAGACGGCAGCGGAAGCTCAGCCGTGTCGCGTCTGATCAATCGCGTGAAACCCAGAACCAAGACCAAGGTGAAGCTGACCTTTGAGGATGGTTCTACCATCACATTCAATGACGAACGCAAGGTAGAGGTCTATGACAACAACCGCGCCGTAGACGTCAACATCGCTACTGCGCAATATTCGCAGTTCAAGAAACTCTTTTCTTCCAACATCACCAGCATCTCCTTCCCCGATCTGAACATCACGATAAACACGCCGAACTTCCGCAGTGCGGCTACTATCAAGCGCATGAAGAACCGCATCGACGAACGTCAGGAGGAAGAAGAAGGAAGAGGTTCGGGCAGTGGTAGCGCTGGTAGCGGACGAAGCGGCAGTGGCGGTGCAGGCGGAAGCGGAAGCGGCAGTCTCTCCACACAGCACAACGCCGCTGGCGACTTCAACTATGCAGGTACAACGCGCTACATCTCGGTGGCCACCACCAGCAAACTGAAATTCCTCAAGGACAATATCATCAAATGGGAAGGCGTACGCATCGGTACCATCACCGAAGCAGGAGCAGGCGTAGGTATTTCAGGCAACAACGCCTACACGATTACCGCTGGCACACCTGAGGGAATGAAAGATAAAATCAAGGAACTCAACGGAGACAGAAGCAACAACTACAAAATTCTGGACCTACACGTCACCGAGAACAACAACTACATGTTGATCTACGGCAAGAATGGATGGGCCAGCAATGGTGCGCCACAAGGGCTGCGCGATGCGCTGCGTAAATACCACGACGAAGGCGACACATTCACCTCCATCAGTTTCAACGATAATGGCTTATGGGGATTTGTCAGCATTGA
>JAFVCB010000026.1 GCA_017479555.1 Bacteroidaceae bacterium
CAATGTGGCTCAACGTGGTTTGCAAGCACGCTTTATGGTGGACAGCGCGGGTACATACGGTGGGCATCAGGGGCAACGCGCCGATGAGCGAATGAGACGTGCGGCTGCGAGACGAGGTTACAACTTGACACATAGGGCGCGTCAGGTTAGCCCAGCTGACTTTGAAAAATTCGACCTCATCCTTGCAATGGACGACTATAACCTACGCACCTTGCATCAGCTCGCTCCAACCCTCAAAGACCAACAGAAAGTGGAGCGAATGGCTGCGTACCTTACGCGTTTCACGCACTACGACCACATACCCGACCCGTACTACGAAGGAGCAGAAGGCTTCGAACTCGTACTGGATATGTTGGAAGATGCCACAGCGCAACTCCTGCGTCAACTCACTGAGAGCGAATAAACGAACTGGACTACAGAAAAAACTTCTCACTCCAAGCTAAAGAGCCACAGGGCGTTTATATCTTTGCAGCACTAATCTCACTTAAACAACGAAAATATCATGAAACAACTCCTTCTTACACTCTCCTTCGCTTGTCTATGTCTTACAGGTGTAGCACAGCGCAACATATATGGCTTCACGGGACGTGGACAGGGCGGCAGAGAAATTCCGATGTCTGAATATCGTGGAAAAGTGGTGTTGATTGTCAACACGGCAACTCACTGTGGTTTTACACCGCAATACACCGCGCTACAAAATCTTTACGAAAAATATCGCGATCGCGGCCTTGTTATTCTCGACTTTCCCTGCAACCAATTTGGTGAGCAAGCGCCAGGAACAATTAGCGAAATCAACCAGTTCTGTTCCGCAAACTTTGCCACCACGTTTCAGCGTTTCGACAAAGTGCTTGTCAATGGCGAGAATGCTACACCGCTCTTCACTTTTCTGAAAAAGAAGCTTCCCTTCCGTGGCTTTGACCTCAGCACAGAATTGGGACGTGCTATGGATGGCATGCTCTCCCGTCAGGATGCCAACTATGCCAAATCGGCTGACATCAAGTGGAACTTCACCAAATTCTTGGTCAATCGCAAGGGCAAACCCGTTCAACGCTTTGAGCCTACAGCAGATATGGCCGAACTCGAAGCTGCGATCCTTAAACTCTTATAAACAGAACCTATCTTTACTAACAGCATACTAAACTATGGCAAAGTTCAAACGAATACTCCTGAAACTGAGTGGCGAAAGCCTTCAAGGTAATCAAGGCTATGGCATTGACCCAGAACATTTAGCCGAATATGCACAACAGATTAAAGCCATCAGCGACCAAGGCGTACAAATCGGAATCGTTATCGGAGGCGGCAATATCTTTCGCGGTCTGTCGGGCGCAGCCGCTGGCTTGGATCGCGTCAAGGGCGACCAAATGGGAATGCTCGCTACGGTCATCAACTCCTTAGCCTTAGGTTCTGCCCTAACATCTCTGGGCGTTAAAAATCGCGTGATGACAGCCATACGCATGGAGCCTATCGGTGAGTTCTACAACAAGTGGAAAGCCATCGAAGCTCTGGAACGCGGCGAAGTGGTCATCATGTCGTGCGGCACAGGACAACCCTATTTCACGACCGACACAGGTTCGTCGCTGCGTGGCATAGAGATAGAGGCCGACGTGATGCTCAAAGGCACTCGCGTAGATGGCATCTACACGGCAGACCCAGAGAAAGACCCCACTGCCACACGCTTCGATGCCATTAGTTACGACGAGGTGCTGCAACGAGGATTGCGCGTGATGGATGCCACAGCTACCCTCATGTGCAAGGAGAACAACCTGCCTATTCAGGTCTTCAATATGGACAAACCTGGCAATCTGCAACGTGTCATTGCTGGCGAAGCGGTTGGCACATTTGTTCATCCCTAAACGCTTTGCCCTTACCACACCTCTCACTATGAGGGTTTTGTAATAGACACGAAAGTATACCTTATATATTATATAGAGAAGCGACGAAGCCGAATGTGTATCGGTTTTGTCGCTTCTGCTATTTCCCAAAATCGAAAGCTAAAAAATGCAAATCGCGTTTCCATATTGCGAACCCACACGCGCGGCTCGAAGCTTCGGAAAGGCATTTTTCAGCCTGTGATGACAAACGAACCCTTGATTTTTACGTACTTTTGCAAAAAATCATACGACAATGGCATTTTTCGGACTATTTGGTAAGAAAGAGAAGAAAGAGGTTTTAGACCAAGGATTGGAAAAGACGAAGTCGTCCATGCTGGGAAAGATTGCACTCGCTGTAGCTGGCAAATCGCGCGTAGACGAGGAGGTTCTCGACGAATTAGAAGCGGCCTTAGTCAGTAGTGATGTGGGTGTAAAGACTACTGTTGACATCATCCATCGGCTTGAAGAACGTGTTAAGAAAGACAAGTTCCTCACTTCTTCCGACCTCCATCGTTTGCTCTGCGAAGAGATGACAGCTCTTTTAGCTGAAAATGGCAGTGGTGCCGACGGTTTTGAGCTTCCCGAGACGCACAAGCCCTACGTGATTATGGTGGTAGGTGTGAATGGTGTGGGAAAGACGACAACAATCGGCAAACTGGCTTGGCAATTCAAGCAGATGGGCAAAAATGTCGTACTTGGTGCTGCCGACACATTCCGTGCTGCAGCTGTTGAACAACTATGTATATGGGGCGAACGCGTAGGTGTGCCTGTGGTTAAGCAACAACAAGGGAGCGACCCCGCATCTGTAGCTTTCGACACGCTGCAATCTGCCAAAGCCAACGGAGCGGATGTGGTGATTATCGACACAGCAGGCCGTTTGCACAACAAGGTGGGACTCATGAACGAACTCACGAAAATCAAGAACGTGATGAAAAAGCAGGTTGCCACCGCCCCCGATGAGGTACTCTTGGTACTCGACGGTTCGACAGGGCAGAACGCTTTTGTGCAAGCCGAGCAATTTATCAAAGCCACAGAGGTTACCGCGTTGGCCATTACCAAGTTGGATGGCACGGCCAAGGGAGGAGCTGTGATAGGTATCAGTCACGAGCTTGGTGTTCCCGTGCGCTACATCGGACTGGGCGAAGGCATGACCGATTTACAACCATTCGACAGCACTGCTTTTGTCGAAAGTCTTTTTGCCGAAGCCCACATTTAGCATTATCATACGCTAACGCTTATTAACCGAGGACGTGGACAGCATGTGCCACAGTTTTTGCACGTCTATCCACTCTTTCATCGTTTGATTTTCATATTGCGACCTACACCATGACACATGTCGATCTATTCACTATGGGTTGTTCCAAGAACTTAGTCGATACGGAACGGCTCTTGGCGCGCTTTGCTGAGCGGGGTTTCTTGGTGCATCACGACCCCGAAGAACCCCACGGAGACATTGCCGTGGTCAATACATGTGGATTTATCGGCGATGCCAAGCAAGAGAGCATCAACTTCATCCTGCAATTGGCAGAAATGAAGGAAGAAGGCACGCTCAAGGCACTCTATGCGATGGGATGTCTCACCGAACGCTACCGCAGCGAACTGCGTACCGAAATACCTGAGCTCGATGGGATTTATGGTAAGTTCGACTATATGGCTCTGCTCGACGACTTAAGTAGTAATGTGCTTTTCAACCATACACCTACTACGACAACGATGCCTTCTGCATCCCCCTCTCTCACATCTTTAGCCGACCCACAATATGCTGAGCGCATCAAGGCAGACCGCTACCTCACCACGCCCACGCACTATGCCTACCTAAAAATCAGTGAGGGGTGCGATCGACGCTGTGCCTACTGCGCCATACCGCTTATCACGGGAAAGCACATCAGCCGTCCTATGGAAGACATCTTAGACGAGGTGCGCCAATTGGTGGCTGGAGGTGTACACGAGTTTCAAGTCATTGCACAGGAACTCACTTTCTACGGCCTTGATTTATATGGCGAGAGCCGCATTGCAGAACTCATCGACCGTATGGCAGACATACCTGGAGTACGATGGATACGCCTACATTATGCCTATCCTGACCACTTTCCGACGAATCTGTTAGATGTCATGCGCCGTCGCGACAATGTATGCAAATACCTCGACATCGCCCTTCAACATATCAGTGACAGCGTACTCGAACGTATGCAGCGCCACACCACCAAAGCCGAAACGCTGTCGCTCATCGACACTATTCGTTCACAAGTGCCTGGCATAACACTGCGCACCACGCTAATGGTAGGTTTCCCCGGTGAGACAGAGGAGGAGTTTGAGGAACTCCTCGACTTTGTACGCACGGCACGGTTTGAGCGCATGGGAGCTTTTGCCTACTCAGAGGAAGAAGGTACTTACGCTGCCACGCACTATGTAGACGATGTGTCACCTGAGACCAAGCAACAACGACTCGACACGCTGATGGCTGAGCAACAAAACATATCAGCCGCAATAAATGCCGAGAAAGTAGGACGGCAAGTGCAGGTGGTCATTGACCGATGTGAGGGAGAGTATTTCATAGGACGCACAGAGGCTGATTCGCCAGAGGTGGACGGTGAAGTACTCATCAAGCACGACACACCATTGCAGGTCGGTGCGTTCTACGAAGTACGTATCACCGACGCTGACGAGTTCGACCTATATGGCCGTGTGGAGGACTAAAGCTTATACCTATTATATATAGGTGTCCAAGACACCCGCGCTAACCAAAGAAATACCCCAATGAAGCTCACACACCTTAGAAGGCTGTAAGCACTACTTCATCAAGATTTAGTAAATTCACACCAACGTGAAACACCAAGATATCATAGCTCGTCTTGTTGCCGTGAGTGGCATAGACGAGACGCTCATCCAACAACTCACCGAATATCTACCCAGCGCGCTCGCTGACCTACTCAAAG
>JAFVCB010000027.1 GCA_017479555.1 Bacteroidaceae bacterium
ATAGCAGTGAACCCACCTCAAATACCTTCGTGGGTATCCACCGTAATTGCCAGATTATCAAAGGTGAAGTGCCAACGGGTATCAAACGTATTACTATTTAGTACTTCTCGCCCGAAGAAAAATATTCCTAATCACTTCTTCCCGGCATTTTAGTACAACCTACAAAATCGGATATCGTTTCGTATAGCTCCCAGCTATCCCGAACGATGTCCGATTTTGTATTTTCAACCTCCTGAACGAGCCCTTCCTACATGCCTATGTAATTTTTCCTACATGCCTATGTAATTTTTCTTACATGCCTATGTAGTTTTTCCTACATGCCTATGTAATTTTTGCTACATGCCTATGTAATTTTGGCTACTTCCGAGGTAAATCTTTTCAATTCAGCAAGTCAGAATTTCTGAATCCATTATCGTTTCGTCTGATTTCAATCTACTATTCATTGCATTGGAAGAATAATTTCCCTGCGTTGACTAAAAAAAACATGGGGGTTGTTGTGGCAAAATCGATAGTGGCACAGTATGCAACTGGTCTCAATCTATTGGCATATCAACAAAAAGACAGCACCTTTGTGAGATGCTGTCTTGGGGCGGAAGCTGGGGGATTCGAACCCCCGGTACGGTTGCCCGTACGTCAGTTTAGCAAACTGGTGGTTTCAGCCACTCACCCAAACTTCCAATCCTTAAGTGCTTTTGTTCAAAAGCGTTGCAAAAGTAATGCTTTTTTTTATTCATGCAAATAGATAGAAGCCTTTTTCTTCAAAAAAAGTATGTTATTCTCGCAAAAATGTTTGTAGAACATATCTCTTGGAGCATATATGCGCGCTTTTGCTGTGTTTTGTTTTTGTCGTTTAGTAGGTGCAACATCGTTTTGCCAAATAGCGTGTCTGACCGCTTTATAAGCTACAAAAACAAGGTTTTGGTTTGTGCTGCTATTGATTTTATGTAATTTTGGCCATCAAACCAAACAATGCTCTTCATGGCTCAACAGAATTTTGTTGATATTATACCGTTAGGACTCACCCGAGGGATTTCCTTGCAACGTGCCTACATCTTAATTTTACGCGAAAAGACCAGCATGCGTTGTATGGCCGTATTGATTACGGCAGAAGAATATCAGCTGGTGAGCAAGATGATGCGCGGTGAGATAGATCCCTTTATACATACATATCGCGACACGCTCGATACGTTTGGCGTGAAGCTTCATTGTGTCGTCATCCACAACAATACTTCAGACGGCGGATATTGCTCTGAACTCATCATGGAGCAAGGTAGTGATATGCGTCATGTACGCCAACGGACAGGACTTGGTGTTTCTATTGCTATGGGACTTGGCGTGCCGCTTCAAGCCAATCGACGCTATTTCGACGAGACCGCAGACGATGCGATGCAACCCGATGGCACGGTTCAAGTGAAGCTCCCCTTAAAGGCTATGGAGCTAACCTTACTGCGCGAAGCCTTGGAAGAGGCCGTGCAAAAGGAGCAGTTTGAGATAGCCAGTACGCTGCGTGACGAAATAGCACGACGCGAAAACCTTTCTCGTTTCTCTTCTACGGCCACACTATGAAAGAAACGCGTCTGTTCTACCTACCCGCGCTCGCCGATGGTGATACGCCCGACACGATTTTAGAGTTGCCTGAAGAAGAAGCGGCTCACGCCTTGCGCGTGCTACGTCTGTCTAAGGGCGATAGCCTATCTCTAACCGATGGGCAAGGGCAAATGGCAACAGCTGTTATATGCGAGACCAGTAAGAAGCACTGCTCGGTACGATTGCAACACATTTGGAAGCCTCCACGTCTTTGGCAGGGAAGCATACATATCGCTGTAGCGCCCACGAAGAATATGGATCGAATGGAATGGTTTGTGGAGAAAGCCGTGGAGATTGGTGTGGATCGTATCACATTTCTTTCTACAGCCTATTCTGAACGTACTTCAATTAGGCTCGACCGTTTGCAGCGTCATGCCATCAGCGCGATGAAACAGAGCCACAAGGCTTGGTTACCACAGATACAAGGACCTGTACCCTTCGAGCGTTTTCTCGAAGAAATCTCCAGTATATCATCATACCATATATATATATGTCACTGCTACGAAGTAGGGCAAAAGGGTGAAGTAGTTACCACAGACAGTTTGGTTTGCCCAACGTCGGCAGAAAAACCCTTGTTGCTCAACGTGCTGTCAGCTTCAGGCGACGCACTCACATTGATAGGGCCAGAGGGTGATTTCTCTATCGATGAGGTCAATCGTGTGGTGCGCCAAGGTGGTCGCAGTGTAAGCCTTGGCACCAGTAGGCTTCGTACAGAGACAGCCGCGCTGGCCGCTGTGCATATGATGTACTTGAAGAAATGCATCTTGTCATGAATACCAAACGCATGTTCCTCTCCCTCCTTGTGCTGCTATTGCTCGTAGGCGGTTTATGGTGGTGGTTGGGAAGGAATAAATCGCTCATCGACTATATACCAGCACGCAGCAAGGCTGTGGTGCGTCTATCGGTTGAAGCACAGCGAAGTAGCGAACTACTCAGCCGTGTGTCTGTGCTCACCCATCTCCCTATCAATAGTGCGGACGTAGAGGGCGCATCCTATTTCTTTGTCACCCCCAACGAGTATTTTGGTTTTATTGCCGATATACGTTCGGAAGCCGCGCGCGATGCCTCTTGGAACGCCATCGCCTTCGACGAGGCCGATGGTGTGCGTTGGCTATGGAGTGATGCAGGTTGGCTGGGCGCGCTACAAGGTAGTAGGTTGATGATACTTGGTCCTGGTACGGTAGCCGAGCGAGAACGTCTGCGCCATACGCTGCAAGTGATGATGGATGCCGCAGCTGACGAGGGCTTCGGGCATTCAGCAAAGGCAGATGTGCTACAAGCGGATGCGCCAGCATCGTTCTACACCTCAGCCAGCGTGATGCCAGCCCCTTACGGCACACTACTGCGATTGGCCCTCCCCGAGTCGGCCAAGGAAATAGCAGGAGTGGTCACGACATCATCTGCCCAAACACAAATCACAGGAAGCATGTGGCGCGAAGGGATGACGTGGGGCGAGGTGTCTGTTCCGACGCCCGAACTACCATTCACATCGCCCCAACTCTTGCATGCCCGCCTCCATCTCTCGGGTTCCGCTTTTCTCAAACGTCTACGCTCGGATGGCTCGATGCGTATGTGGCTCACAGCCCTCAGCGACAGCAGCACACAGACGCATACCATAGCTACCATGCGCGACGACCTGCGTCTGACCATAGCGCAAATAGACACTACAGCAGGCGCACAATACTGTATAGAGGGCGTGGGAGAAAATTCGCTTCCCCTCAAGGTGAAGAGTGCGCACTTTGAAGGAGAAACATCCGTCGGACTACCAGCTCAGAAGGACTATCCCACAAGCGTGCTCATCAATCTTTCAGCCCTCCGTGCTATGTCTATGCCAGAGGGACTGCGCCAATTGGTAAATCTTCTTTTGCCCCAAGCTGGGCATGTATACATACAAACCAACGAACGTGGAGACTTCGTCGTTCGTTTCTTAGACCAATAACTACCTCATGCAAACCATACGACTCAATCGTCTTTTGCCCCACGTGTTTCTTGAGCGGAAAGACAGCCTGCAGAGCGATGTTTGGCTGCAAGACCTCACGCTCAGTCGTGGCAAAAGCTATCTCGTAGAAGCTATGTCAGGTACGGGAAAGAGTAGTCTCTGTGCCTACTTGATAGGCTATCGCAACGACTTCGATGGACAAATCTTGTTCGACGACACCGATGCGTCTCGCCTCACTACTGCCCAGTGGACACAACTGCGTGTACAGACATTCGCCTATCTCTTTCAAGAGCTTCGCCTCTTTCCCGAACTCACAGCCTTGGAGAATATCGAGATTAAGAACCGCCTCACTCAACACAAGTCGGCAGCGTGGATTGACCAAGCCTTCGAGCGTTTAGGCATAGCAGAAAAACGTCACACCAAGATAGGACGTATGAGTTTCGGCCAGCAACAACGCGTGGCATTTATCCGCGCCATGGTTCAGCCCGCTGACTTCATCTTGCTTGACGAACCCGTTAGCCATCTCGACGATGCCAATGCCCAAGCCATGGCACAACTGCTCACCGAGGAGCAACAGGTAAGCGGCGCAGCTGTGATTGTGACCAGCATTGGCAAACACCTACCCATCCACTACGACCATACGCTCCACCTATGAAATTGCTCTGGAAACTCCTGCGCGAACACCTCAGCGTGCCACAGCTCTGCGGCTTCTTCATGGCCAATCTCTGCGGCATGTGGATAGTGATGCTCGGCATACAGTTCTATACCGACTTGGCACCCATGTTCACACGCGATGATGGTTTCTTCGGTGCAAATTATATCGTAGTGTCTAAGCGTATCAGCACTGCAGCCACGCTGAGCGGAGCAGGACAGGAATTCATTGACGACGAGGTCGAAGAACTCGCCTCTCAACCCTTTGCGCAAGCCGTGGGACGCTTCTCGTCCTCACAGTACAAGGTGACTGCAACGATGGGAATGAAGGGAAGCCCTGGCTTCGGTACAGAACTGTTTTTTGAAGCAGTCCCTGACAGTTTCGTGGAGGTCTCAGGCCGCGATTGGCTCTTCGATCCGCAGCAGCGCACCGTGCCTGTTATCTTGCCACGAAGCTATTTAGCACTCTACAATTTCGGGTTCGCAGCCTCGCGTGGGTTGCCTAAGATTTCTGATGCCATGGCATCACAGATAGAGATGCATATACTCATTCATGCGCAGGGCAACAACGAAGCCTTCAAGGGACGCGTCATAGGATTTAGCAGTCGCATAAATACCATCCTCGTGCCGCTCTCCTTCTTGGAATGGAGCAATGCCAAATACGAACCAGGAAAAGACGATACCCCCACCAGACTGATAGCGCGTGTGGGCAACCCCACCGACGAGGCCATTATGAAGTATATGGACAGCCGTGGCTACGAAGTCGAGGACAATCGTCTCGAAGCGGGCAAGGCCACGTACTTCTTGCGCATCGTCGTCACACTTGTAACGGGCATAGGCATCTTAGTCTGCATCTTGTCGTTCTACATCCTGATGCTCAGCGTATACCTATTGGTACAGAAGAATACCCGTAAGCTCCAAAACCTATTGCTCATCGGCTATACGCCAGCGCGCGTCAGTCTGCCCTATCAACTGCTCACGCTGATGGTCAACATAGGTGTGTTTCTATTGGCCATCGTCCTATTGCTACCCCTCCGCGCGTGGTATATGAAGATGATTTCCCTCGTATTTCCGCAGGTACACGGCGGAAGCGTTTGGAGTGCAGTGGTGGTCGGGGCTGTGATATTAGTAGTCGTGACACTATTCAACTTCGTGGCCATTCGTCGCAAAGTCGATGGACTCAAACACGGATGAACTTGCAGCTATTATTGATTTTAGCTGATGAGTGTCTTAATCTGTCGCGATTGATGCCTAATTGATTAACGCGCGTTAAAGAATGTATACTGTGGTGTTAAATATTCTTGTAGAAACCATTGTTTTTGCAGAAAAGTGACGAGCCAATCGCTTTTTGGGTACTACTTTTGCAACTGTTTTGCAAAACGCCACTCTCACCGTTGAGTGGCACACTCAGAGAACCACAACACAGGTGTATATCCATTTATCTCCAAGAGCTATGCTACAACAACGTATCTTCATAAACCGAAAAAACTTTAAAACAATACTTCGTATGAACACAAAACTATTTGGTCTGGCACTTCTCTCCATGTTCATCGGCAGCAACCTCACCGCTTGCGCCGACAAGGGAGAGAACGATGGCACTCCACTCCAGTTGGTTCAGTCGTCCGACCAAGGTTCGGCAGCTGTGCCAGGTGGTCCAGTGGACTTGACTGTAGCTGCAGAGCGTGCTATCAACTCTGTGGTGTATATCAAAGTGAGCGTCAAGCGCAGCACGCGTTCGCGTTCCTCACAACAGTTCATTGATCCCTTTGAATTCTTCTTTGGTGATCCCTTTGGTGATTTCTACGGCTCGCCTGGCGATGGCAGTCAGCGTGGTGGCAAGAGTTCCAGCGATACCCCGCAGCAAGTAGGGTCGGGTAGCGGCGTTATCCTCACCGCCGATGGCTATATTGTGACCAACAATCACGTGGTGGCAGAGGCCGACGAAATCGCGGTGAAGCTCAACGACAATCGTGAGTTCAAGGCCCGCATCATCGGTACGGACAAAACCACCGACTTGGCACTGCTCAAGATTGATGCCAAAGACCTCAAGCCCATCACGGTAGGTAATAGCGATGCCCTGAAGCTTGGCGAATGGGTACTTGCCATTGGTAATCCCTACAGCCTCACAAACACCGTGACAGCGGGTATCGTTTCGGCTAAAGCGCGTAGCGTAGGTGCCAGCGGTGGTATCGAGAGTTTCATTCAGACAGATGCTGCTATCAATCCCGGCAACTCGGGTGGTGCGTTGGTCAATGCTCGCGGCGAACTCGTGGGTATCAATGCGATGATTTACTCGCAGACTGGTAGCTATGCAGGTTATGGCTTTGCCATTCCCACCTCTATCATGAGCAAGGTGGTCAACGACCTCAAGGAACATGGACAGGTGCAGCGCGCTATGCTTGGTGTGAAGGGTCGCGACATTGATGCTTACATTGAGCAGCTCGAGCACGATGGTGAGGATGTGCCCGACTTCGGTACAGTCACAGGTGTATACGTCAAGGAAGTGCTCAAGAATGGAGCTGCTGCAAAAGCTGGCATACAGGAGGGCGACGTGATACTCTCTATCGACGGAAAGAATGTAGCCAAGTTTGGTGAACTGCAAGAAATTCTCGCCAGCCACAACCCAGGCGACAAAGTCAAG
>JAFVCB010000028.1 GCA_017479555.1 Bacteroidaceae bacterium
ACTATGTGTAGCAATAAAGAGAAAGAAAGAAGTTCTTTTTTTTGATAAAACGACATTATTTAGACCAAATTTCGCGCAGTACGTCTAACGATTTCATAGCAGGAAAGGCTGGAACGTGAAGCTGGTAGTAGCTGCAAAGCAGGGCCAACAGTCGGGAACGCTCTGCCCCGTTGAGTTTGAAGAGATGCATGTTGCTATACGTCATACGCATGAGGACTGGCAGGACTGCGGCCTCCTCGGGAGCGATTACATCGGGATGCAACGGGCGTGTGCGACTGAAGGTACCCTCGCGCAGGTCAAAGAAAGCACCCTCTTCAAACGTGGAGATATCGGGTTGCAGTCCGATGAATGCGGCGAAGTGAAGCAAAAAGACCAAATGGAAGTTAGCGTGCTGCTGCGCTATTCGGTCGTAGAAGCGGAGGGACTGTTCGACGAACAAGAAGAGTTCCCTGCCAGCGGGTTCGCCCTTGACAGCGGCCTGTAGAAATTCGCAGAGAAACAGTGCCACGGAGGATTTCTGCGGGTCGTAGGGAATGCTCTTGTAGGGTTCGACCCATGCTATGCTGCGGGGTGTGACCATAGTGGTTCGGCTCTGCTTGTTCCACTCCACATCGAGCAAGGCCAAGGGCTGAAAGAAGCGATGTGGCGACTGGCGACGCGCGCTGCGGCGGACGACAAACGTCACACACCCCTCGCGCTCGGTCAGTACGCGACAAATCAACTTATTGTCGCCGTAGCGTAAGGTGTGGAGTACTATGGCACGTGAACGAACGAGCATTCCTCTTCTTGAATATATTTAATATTTAATTATTGCGCTCCGCAAGAATATGTATTATGAAAGCGCGTATTTTGGCGGATAGCAATAATCGTTATGTTGCAGTTTTTGGGTTCTTGGGTTCTTTGGTTTTCCGGAAAGGGGCGGCAGAACTCTACTCATTACGCCTATCTCGAATGCACCATCTGTGCTTCAAGCACATACACGCAACGCGCTGACTTATCAGTCTATCCCTACCCTACTGCGTCACCACCTGTTCTATCACACGAGGGAAATGCGCCTGCTCCAATACGTGAATCTTGTCCGCAATATCGTCTGGGGTATCGGAGGGAGACAAGGGCGTGGAGGCTTGGAAGATAATTTCCCCACCATCGCACACCTCACTGACATAGTGGATGGTGATGCCGCTCAGGGGTTCTCCAGCAGCCTTGACGGCTTCGTGCACGTGGTGACCATACATACCTTTGCCCCCATATTTGGGAAGCAGCGCGGGGTGGATGTTGAGAATCTTCTTAGGGAAAGCAGCGACCAGAAAGTCGGGAATCATCCAGAGGAAACCCGCCAAGATGAGGTAGTCGATGCCCTCCAAGAGAGTTGCCATGCGCTCAGGTGAAGCAAAGTCGGCCCGTGTCACCACAACAGTGCGCACCCCTAATCGCTGTGCACGAGTCAGCGCATAGGCATCAGCACGGTTGCTCACCACCAAGTCTACGTGCACACGCTCGGAATTGGCAAAATAGCGAATAATATTCTCACAGTTTGTACCACCTCCCGAAACGAAAATACATAGGTGTATCATAAAATTGACGTGTTAGAGAGAGCAAATGTAAAAAAAAGCCCCCTGTTTCGCTCCTTTTTGGCTTTAATTCTTGTGTGTTCTATATAGAAAATTTTACTTTTGTATACATTTTGTCAAAAACAAAAATCTTCTATGACATTCCGCAAGCCTTTTCTTCCTGCATCATTAAGTATCATGGTTCCCGCGCCGTTGGCTACCACATTGCAAGAAGATGTTATCTGCGACCGTCTGTATCTGACTGGCCTTTCCTACTACGGCATCCAAGATCAATTTTCACGTCCTAAGCAATCTGATCCTCAAGACAATTTATTTCTTTACCTTCGGCAGGGACGGGGCAGTATCAATGCTTATGGCAACTATAAACGCATTCAGGCAGGACAATATTTTCTGATTCCTGTGGGTGAGGAGTTCTCACTGAATCCTTCGCGTGGCGAGGGTTGCGAACTCATCGTGGTGCGTTTTCGTGGTGCGATGGCTGGTGAGATTCTTCGCCACGGTGTGCGCCATGCGGTAACCCTCATGGGAGGTGAGCGACGCGATTTGGAACGTCTGTTGCTGCAATTAGTCAACTGCCTCGAGCGCGGATTCAGTATCGAAACAATGCGTTATGCCACCTGCATACTCTCTTATGCCTTAGCCAACTTATTCTATAGTCGTTCATCCTCCGACGAAGATGACGAAATGCCCTCGAATGCCAGTACAATGGTGGTAGAAGTGGCTACGCAATATATGCGCGAGCACTTGGAACATCGGCTCAGGCTGGAAGAGATTGCGGCACATGCGGGCTACACACCCACCTATTTCTCCTCGCTCTTTCGGCGCAAGACGGGTTATAGCCCCATCACCTACTTCAATATCATGAAGATGCAGCGCGCCTGCGAACTGCTCACCTCCACGCGAATGCGAATACTGGATATCTGTGCACAATTGGGTATAGAGGACAACTACTATTTTTCGCGTCTCTTCACCAAGACCATAGGTATGTCGCCCAAGATGTATCGCAAGACGCACACACAGCCTCAGTCATAGGACGATTCGCAGAGAAAAGTCAAGCAAAGTACGACACAATTAGATTTATCTTTATTTATCCATACAAAAAGCCGCAAGCGATGTGCTTGCGGCTTTTTGTATGGGATTTATAGGTGTATGCTGAAAATGATGGCAAGAAGAAAAACAACATTCTATAATAGTGTGAGCGATTGACGATTTCAGCGTCCTGAGTTATGGGGTTGGTCGCTATTTGTATCGGCAGTTTCTACAACGGATCTATATGGTTTGGTCTGTCGCCCCTTCAGCGTCTTATATTTTACAAATTTTCACAAAGATAGAGAAAAAAGCGTTTGTTAGCGTTTGTTTTTATGCCGATTGGCACGCGCTTGGCGGATGGAAGCCTTTTTGCGGGCTGACGCTGAGCCGTGTGCACCCGTGATGTAGCTTTTCTTTTTGGCCTTAGTTTTAACCTTGGTTTCATCCGAAGAAGGAGCTGACGATGCACCTTTGCGAAATACGATGCCCTCGTGGATGGCGCGTGAAACTTCTTCTCTACTTGCCTTACGCATATTATATAATAAATATGGAGTTTTGGTAAAATATTGCGTGGAGAAACTACACTTAGATTTGTTTAGGGCTTATAGGTAGCCTGCGTGGCAGCATCGTCATTGTAGATGACTTCGCGAAACTGTTCGTGCGAGAGTGGCACACGCGAGCGAGTGAGTTCGGGTACGTTGTAGCTCTTGAAGAATATACGGTGAAACTCGGGATCTTCTTGAGGAAGGATAAAAGCCTTGTGCGCCTTACCCTCTTTGTCGAAGTATGCTATGGCTGGGCGGGTGAAGTTGGCATCCTCACGACGCGAGGAGAAGACAAACCATCGGCCATTGCTACTCCAAGTGTGATAGCTATCTTGCTCGGGACTATTGGCCGCCGAGAGGGGATAGATCTCACCCGTCTCGAGGTTTTTCACCCACTGGTCACTATTACCATGCCAAATATGGAACTGGCCATACTGTCCCAGCGTGAAGAGCAGATATTTGCCATCAGGACTCACGCGGGGTACGGTGGCACTGAGTCCCATCGTGTCGCAACGCACCTCTAAGCGCGGCTCACCAAAGGTACGTGTAGTGGGGTCGAAAGGCATGGAGTAGACGTTGTAGCGTATGCTATCGAAATGGGCTAAGACGATGTCGGCACGGACGCTATCGGGAGTACCCTCGAACTGGCTGACGTGTGCCATGCAGTAGTAGAGCCGCAAACCATCGGGAGACCAACAGGGAAATGTCTCCATGTCCACATTGGTCTTGAGAATATTGGTCAGTGTTCCTTTCTCGGCATCGAAGAAGACGAGGTCGGAAGCATAGTCTACCACCTCAATCTTGTCGGAATGCTTCATCTGGAACGCTTGACCCGTGAGGTTGCTGGAAAAGACAACCCACGGCTGGGTAGGATGCCACGTAGGATAGACACAGTTGGAGAGGACGGAGTCTACCTTCATATTCATCTTGCGCGCCTTACCGTTTTCGACAAAGACCGTACCACCATGCTGCGCACGTACGTGGAAGAGCATACGCTGCGTGTCGTAGTTCTGGTAGTTATGGCAATTGACACAGTGGTTATGCTCTTTCTCATAGCTACGATTGTTTTCATAAATGGTGTACTCGTCATAGTTCTCAAGGTCGCGCTGATACAGACCTATCTGTCGATAGAGTTCGTAGCTGGGTTCGATGAGGCGATAGGAGAGATACTTGTCGATAGGCTCGGCAGCGACATCGATGTGCCACGCAGGGAACTGTACCCAAGCGCCGTCGCGCTTGGCATAGAGTGTGACGGTGAGGGATTTCCCTTTAGCTGCAGAGAGCAACTGCGTCCAAGCGGCAGGCTCAAACTGCAATTTGCCATCAGACGAGGCAGCAGCCACCACTTCGCGTTGCGCACCCTCTATAACGGCGACATAAGCATCGGCTACGTTCTCAGCCAAGAAGTTGAGGGGAGCGATATTGGGCGGAATGGTCACATCGCGATAGTCGGGATAGATTTGTGCCTCTTCGCTTATGGGCGTGGCATCGGTCGGGCGTTTAGCCTCGGGTTTACAGCCCACAAACAACAGCACGAAGGAGGCGAGGGTTATGAATAGTAGGTTGCGCATGGCATATAGAGGATTATTTTAGGAAACAAGAGATGCGTTCGAGAAAGCAATGAGACATGAGCCATTAGTTGACACCAGCACTCTCGCGGGTTCGCACTTGGTCGGGATTGTTGTTCTCGCAATAATAATAGTAGACATAAGTACCAAGCCAATCGTCTTTGAGTTCGCGGCGCATAGCGTCTTTGTCCTTAATCAGCGGAGCTACATCACGGCTGAAAGAGGCTATGGTCTGCTCTACCATCGGATTGACATGGAAAGGTTTGAGGAACTCGCTGCCTCCATGTTTGATGCTATAGAGTACCAAGGCCTGCTGCATACACTCAGGAAGCGTCCATCCCTTGGACACAAAGATTTGGGCACGAGGGACGAAAGCCTCTAAATCCTTAGAATACAAACAAGCTGCGGCACTGGTGCGCAAAACGGCATCAGGCCCTTCGTTGAGTCCCATATTGTAGCCCATAAATACGGGTTTACGGAACTGCTGCTCAAAAGGATGGCGGTCGCGCAGTGCCAACTGGCGAATATGCGCCAACTCGTTATCAGAACTGATGAGCGACGTGTCGGCAATCATCGGCTCTATGCGGTCGCAGAACGCACTCTCAAAAGGATTGGCACGCAGAATAGCTATATACTTTTTCGCCAATTGCTCCTCGCCATTGAGCAAAGCTGCCTTGGCCATCGTCTTGAACCAGTGCAAAGAAGAACCAGCAATGACGGTCTGCTCAAAAGCCTCGTGATAGGCCGAGTTAACCAGTCCAGCCGCAAGGTTACAATCAGGTACAAAGAGCGAGTATTCATCAGAATTTTCAGTCTGATCAAAATGAACCTTGGGAAAATCGAATGGAATAGCAAATATCTCTTCAAGAAGAGCATCTTGGTGTTCCAACGCTATGGCATAGTATGCCGCCACAGAACGCGTAGGACGATCCACCCGAAGGGCGGCTGCAGTCATTTTCTCCCAGTTCTGTTCCTCGTATTGCCGCTGCATATAGGCCGTCGTAATGACATTCACATTGACTTTCAAAGCCGTAATGCCTAATGCTACACCCACGACAAGAAGCGTGGAAAGCGCACAAACAAACGGTTTTTGCTCAAGGCATCGCTCTGCTGACTGACGACATATCAACGCTATCGCTACAAAGGCTATCGCCACGAAGAAGAGTGTGAGCCATAGCGCAGTAGATACAGGAAGATAAACAAAAGCACAAACGACAGATATCCCAGAAAGCAAGAGGGGCAACAGTGCAAAGCCTGCGCGACGCGTTTGGAAAGAAAACCGAGACCTAAACGGTGCAGCTAAACTCACAAGGACTGCATAGCATAGTGGAATGATGAAGAGCCATGAGGGTTCGCTGTGATAATAAATATTGAAACCTCTGCTGATTAGCCAACCGAAGTAGAGAAAAGGAAGCAAGAGGGTGACCCATCCCCATCGGCGTGGTAGGCGAAGCACGTCAGAGAGTAGTACAGAAGTAGCGACCAAAAGGAGGGACAAGAAAAGGCCGCTCACTATAGGATATTTGGCCAAAGTGAGAAACCAACGAGCTGCATAGAATAGGCTACCTAAGGACATATCGGTGAGCGACTTCATCTGTGCGGCATAGGCCGTGACATAACTATTCTGTTCTACCCGCCAAAACACATCGCCATAGACCCACGATAGCAACACCCAAAGCACCACGAAAGCCAAGGTGGAAATCAGGTACGTGGGAAAAGACTTGGAAACCTGCTGCGTTTTTACACCGCGAGAAGATGTGCGCTGCGCAACTGACTGATGACGCGTTTTTTTATCGGAAGAAGATTTGCGCGAAGCGTGTTGAGTGACTTGCGTCTGGTCTATATCTGCTTGTTGAAAAGACGTACTCCTCTTTTTCTGTCTGTTCATAACTATTTGAAATAATAATGCCGCGAAAATACAAATAATCACAAGAATAATCGCATCGCGCCCCTTTTTATTGACTTATCGCGCTAAACCCCACACCCCTTGTTGCACGATTTTAAGGATATGGATATGGCGCGAATAGGCGCGGCGGCGGGCGTTTTGGGCGACCTGCTCAGGAAAGTCGGTGCTACGTCCGCGCGCGTGCGCGTGTGCGCGGACATCAACAAC
>JAFVCB010000029.1 GCA_017479555.1 Bacteroidaceae bacterium
ATAGAGCCGCTGTATATTTGCTCTGCAAACACAGTCGTGCCAAACACCACGCCATAGGTTTCTACCATGCATTCCCACGCCATGTCGAAAGCCTCCTACATCATCCTACTCGCCCTGTTGCTCTGCTCGTGCGCCACCAACTACAACGTGCAGGGCACAACCTCCATCTCGCGGTTCGACGGCAAGACGGCCTACATCGGACTGCCCACTGCCACGGGGCGCATGGCCTACGACTCCGCACAAATCAATCACGGCGAATTCTACTTCTATGGCGACGTAGACAGCACCGTCTTTGCTTACCTCTTCGTAGGTGGCGAACAAGTCATGCCCGTGGTGCTCGAGACGGGCAACCTCTCCCTACAGGTCACCTCTTTGGCACAAAAGGCCGTGGGTACGCCCCTGAACGACCGCCTCACGCGCTTCTTCAACCAGCACGAGAAGATAGAAGACGAACTCTACACCATTCAGCAAGAGTCCATGGACATGCTCATCCACGGTTATTCGATGGAAGAAGTACGCCACCAGTACGGCCGACGCCAAGAGAAGCTCCTGCACAAACTCACCGACCTCGAAACCCGATTCGTACAAGACAACTACGACAACGTACTGGGGCCAAACATCTTCATGCTCCTTACCTCCCAAACCCCATTCCCCGTGATGACAGATCAGATACAGACCATCATCAAGAAAGCCCCCAACGAATTCCTGCAACACCCCTACGTGCGTCAGTACCTCATACGATGCGGCTACTGACCACACAAGAACCGCCACATTCGCAGCGCCCATCGCTGCACCAAATATGCTGTATAGCCCACAGGCTATGCAGTTTTTTTAGGCCAAGACTTTCGTAGATAAGGCAAATATTGTAATTTTGGGGCGCAAAACCGAGATTTATGTCAAGCACACCCCTCCTCACACCCACACAAACCGCCCTCCGACGTCTCATAGGGAAAATCATCGACAAATATCCTCGACAGGAAGACATCCTACCCGTGACCGACATCTATCTACGCCTCAAACCCGAAGGTGGTGAAGTACTCGTCTACGATGACGACGACAACGAGGTGACACGGTGCGTAGTGGAAGAGTGGATAGGCGACACGCGCGAAGACTTCTATGACGCTGTGAGCCCACTCATACAGTCGGAACTGGCAGCTATGCAGGCACAAATCAGCCAAATGGGTGTGCTCAAGCCCTTCTCCTTTGTCATGCAAGACGAGGAGGGCGAAACCGTGGCCGACCTCTATCTGGTCGATTCCGACCGCATAGTGCTTGACAACGAACTCATGAAAGGGCTCGACGCCGATCTCGATGCTTTTTGGAAACAATTGGCCGAACGTTAGCCTACATCCCCTTTCCATCCTCCCCCACCCTATCTCTATCCCCTACTATGCGCTGCCGACGACCCTACGTACGCAGCACACGATGCGTTGAGCCAAGACATTCAGATGGCGCAACGCTTTTTTTCTTCGTACCTGCGTCCCAATATTTCTGCCCGCCCAATGGATTCTATAAATTCAGCCTTAGTTTTCATAAACTTAGGTTAAGTTTACAAGAATTTAGCCTAAGTTTTCACAAACTTAACCTAAATTTATAGAATCAGCACCTATATAGGGAAATCATCCGCCCACTCCTGAAAAATATTCACTGCGAAGCGAACAAAATCAATCAGAAAATAGTTGGCAACAAACTGCAGGCCGCGCTCAGTGGTTTGGGATATAGCAAGATAGAAAACAAGGCTGGGCAGAATTGCTTGGGATATAGAAAGATATAAAACAAGGCTGCGCTCAGTGGCTTGGGATATAGAACGATATAAAAAACAAGGCCGTGCTCAGTGGCTTGGGATATAAGCAAGAAAAAACAGCAGGGCGGCAACTGCACGATGGCAGTTGCCGCCCTGTGGGTCGGAGAGAGGCGATTCGAACGCCCGACCCCTACGTCCCGAACGTAGTGCGCTACCAACTGCGCTACTCTCCGTGCCATTGCATATTGGCAAAAGCGGTGCAAAAGTACGATATGTTTTTAATATATCTTGCTTTTGCACCGCTTTTTTATGCGCCCCTGGTGAAAGCGCAACGGGATGTATGGCCGCGCTGTTGCCGAAGCTGTTACGTGTAGATTGTGGCTCAATATGCGCTATATGCGCTATGCGCGGCGGATTACTTGAGGTATTTATCGAGGAAACGGAAGAAGGTGCGTTGCCACAGGATGCCGTTCTGCGGTTTCAGCACCCAGTGGTTCTCATCGGGGAAGAGCAACAGTTGGGCATCAAGACCGCGCAGACGTGCAGCGGCAAAAGCGCTCTCGGCCTGCGTATATTCGATGCGGAAGTCGCGCTGCCCGTGGATGCAGAGTATGGGGGTGTCCCACTGCGACACGTACAGATGCGGACTCTCTGCGTAGGCCTTGCGCATCTGTCCCTCAGCCTGGCGCACCCATGGCGCACCACCGAGGTCCCAGTTGGGGAACCACATCTCCTCGGTCTCTACGTATTGTTGCTGCGTATTGTAGATGCCATCGTGGGCAATGAATGCCTTGAAACGACCGTTGTGATTGCCAGCCAACCAGTAGACGCTGAAACCGCCGAAGCTCGCACCTACAGCACCCAAGCGTGTCTCGTCCACATAGCTCTCACGACTGATGTCGTCAATAGCACTGAGGTAGTCCTGCATACATTGCCCAGTATAGTCGCCGCTGATGGCTTCGAGCCATTCCATGCCAAAGCCAGGCAGTCCACGGCGGTTTGGCGCTATCACAATATAGCCATTAGCAGCCATGATCTGGAAGTTCCAACGGTAGCTCCAAAACTGCGAGACGGGCGACTGTGGTCCTCCTTCGCAGAAGAGCAGTGTGGGATATTTCTTTGCGGGGTCGAAGTGTGGCGGATATACCACCCAGCAGAGCATCTGTTGGCCGTCGGTGGTGGTGACCCAGCGGGCGCGCACATCGCCTACGGCTAAGTGTTTGTAGATCGATGCATTCACGTCGGTGATGCGCTGCGTGGTAGCCAACGCAGTAGCCTGCTCGGGCAGTCGTACGAGGTAGATGTCATCCGGGCGTTGCATGCTATGACGCTTCGCCACGAGTGTTTTGCCATCAGGCATGATGCCCGCGAGTACGTAGTCGGCTGTGTCCTTGGTGAGGGGCGTGACGTGGCCGCTGAGGGTGGTGGCGTAGAGATTGGTGGTGCCATGCCATACGCCCGTGAAGTAGAGTTGTAGCTGCGTGGGCGACCAAACGAAGTCCTCCACATTGCTCTGGAACGACTCGGTCACGTAGGTCTTCTGCCCCGTGCGGAGGTCGTAGACACAAAGACGCTGGCGGTCGCTCTCGTAACCATCGCGCTCCATCGATATCCAAGCCACATAACGCCCGTCGGGCGAAAAGCGTGGGTTCTGGTCGTAGCCCAGATTGAGGTCGCCCGATTGGCGATTGACGGCTTGGTGTTCAAGACTCTCTGTAGCGTTTACAGCAGGGGCGGCATAGCCCTCGGGCTTACAGAGATTGCGCACAGTGGCACGGCGCACCACGTCGTAGAGAAAGATGTCGGAGTCCGTGCTCAGCGCATAGTCGCGTCCCGTCTTCTTGCGACAAGTGTAGGCAATATACTTCCCGTCGGGACTCCACGCGAGTTGCTCCACGCCGCCGAAAGGTTCCATAGGACACTCGTAGGGTTCCCCTTCAAGCAGATCCACACCCTCCGTGAGCGTTTTTCCATCGAAAGCATAGACAAAGGGGTGAGGGATGGAAGTGACGTAGTGATCCCAGTGTTTATACATCAGGTCGTTGATGACCATTCCCGTAGACAAAGGTAGGTCGTCTTCCTTAGGGGCAATGCTACTCGTAGAAGGCACTTGGCGTATGAGGATGACGTGATGTCCGTCGGATGAGAAGAGGTAGTCGTCTACGTCGGTGGCTATCTGGAGCGGCGTAGCGCCTGGAGTCGTGGCGCAGACAAAGAGGTTGCCGCCCTGGATATAGGCATAGTGCGTGCGGTCAATGTATGCGGGTGAGCTACCAGCGCCAAGAGCGGTGGCGGCTTGAGGTGCGGCAGCTGTGGAAAGCCGATGCAGGGTAGTTGTACCACGGTTAGCCGCTTTGTCGTAGTGGGTCACGGCATAGATGAGTTGGTTGCCGTCGGGCGAGAGAGCTACGTTACCTATGCGTCCCATTTCCCAAAGCGTTTCGGGAGTCATGAGGTCGTTCTGCGCAGTAGCGGTGAGCGCAGTGGCGGTGATAGACAAAGCCATGAGCGTCTTGCGAATTTTCATAGATAGATGGGATGTGTTAGTTCTTTGCGCAAAGATAATATATTGTGAACGAACAGCGCACGATTTCTAAGAATTGTCAAGTTTTGGGGATGACAAATACGCCGCGCGCTGCCTCAACAGCGTGCGCAACATACAAGCAAAGAAAAAAGAGGCTATTGTTGCTTAAGCACAACGATTTGCGTGCTTTTTCTGCCTGCAAGCAAAGAAAAAAGAAGATGAATGCTTGGTCTTTTAGCAAACATGAACTACTTTTGCACCGTCTAAGCCGAAATAGCTCAGTTGGTAGAGCGACTCATTCGTAATGAGTAGGTCCGGGGTTCGAGTCCCCGTCTCGGCTCATTAGATACAACGGAAAACAGCTCACGAAGCTTGTTTTCCGATGTTTTTTGTTGGTACAACTTTATCATTAGAGAAACTGAGTCGCCACATAAGAACTTACGAAATCGCCCGTCAGCAGTACGTTTTGGTACATAAGCGCAGAAAAAAGGACACTTTGCAGTGTCCTTGAAAAGAGATAAATCAGCGGAGAGTGAGGGATTCGAACCCCCGGTACGACGTAATGCGTACACCGCATTTCGAGTGCGGCTCTTTCGACCACTCAGACAACTCTCCAT
>JAFVCB010000030.1 GCA_017479555.1 Bacteroidaceae bacterium
CGACACAGCTCTTGAAGGAGCTGGGCTACCACGATGGCTATCGCTACCCGCACGACTATCCAGGGCATTTCACACCGCAGCAATACCTACCCGATGCCCTCGTGGGCACACACTTCTGGCATCCAGCCTACAGCCCACAAGAGCGCAAACTCTCGGACTACTGGCACCGCTGTTGGGACACCGAACAAGCCGCGACCGACACCCAGTCCTAAATCCTATATAACCCATACAAATAGCGCGAGACTACGAGGAAGTAGTTTCGCGCTATTTGGTTGAAAAAGGTAGATTGGAGATAGCCTGCGGCCTATCTTTTGCTTAACTTTGCCTATCAAGAAGCGACACAGCTATGTCCATTTCAAGATATTTCAAGTGGCATCTATGTGGAGCGGCAAACGGGACTCGAACCCGCGACCCTCGGCTTGGGAAGCCGATGCTCTACCAACTGAGCTATTGCCGCAAAGAAACTTCTAATTCCAGCAAACTCCCGCTTGTCAAGGTCAAAGACCATCAAACTGAGTATGCGCCGTATGTAAATATAACGCAACCGTGTGGTTTTTATTGTGCGCTATGCAGAAAAATTGCTCTTGCACGCTGAATGTTGTATGCCCATCATAGCTTGCCCGCAAGTGCTTGCCAGTAGCCTTATCGTGCTTCGGCAACGGCGGGCAAGGGACTTACTTACGCGTGGCTCTGATGCGCGATAAGGCTCAAGAACTCTTCGCGCGTCTTGGCTTGATTGAAAGCGCCAGAGAAGTCGCTCGTCGTCGTGATGCAGTCGCTCTTCGACACACCGCGCATCTGCATACACATGTGCTTGGCCTCTACCACAACCATCACACCCAAGGGCTGCAAGGCTTGCTGTATACATTCCTTGATCTGCGTAGTCATACGCTCCTGCACCTGTAGGCGATGGGAGAAAATATCTACCACCCGCGCTACCTTGGATAGGCCTGTGATGTAACCATTGGGGATATAGGCCACATGGGCTTTGCCGTAGAAGGGCAGAATATGGTGTTCGCAGAGACTATAAAAAGGAATGTCCTTCACGATGACCATCTGGTTGTAGTCTTCCTTGAAGCGTGCGGAGTTAAGTACCGCCGAGGCATCCTCGTTGTAGCCTCGGGTGAGGTCGAGCAGGGCTTTCGCCACGCGCTCAGGCGTTTTGAGCAATCCCTCGCGCGATGCATCTTCGCCGATGAGCGAGAGGGTCTCGGCTACGTGGGACTTGAGTTGTTCTATCGTTTGTTCGTTCATCGCCTTATGGCTTCTGAAATATACGTTTGTGGGCATGTGCGATAGATCGCAGACAGGCTGGATGGGTTCGCGCTGTTACTTCATCGGCAGCCACACGTTGCACTTCACCACTCTGACTTCATACGACACCTTCGCGCGCTGTATGAGTGCGACGTAGCGGGCGGCTTGCTCATAGGTTTCAAAGTCACCTACGCGACAGGTCCAACGGGGCGAGTAGAAATGAGTGTATCCATTCAATTCTGGAAAAAGCTCGTGAATCTTCGTGGCAAGGTATTCGGCTCGCTCGCGGTCTTGTCGGCGATTACCACCTGTGAAGACCTGCACGCGAAATCCCTCGCGCTGCATTCTGGCTCCGCTTGTGCCCGTGCCGCTACGGGTGGTGCGACGCAGGATGACGCGACGTGTCTCGTCGGTCTTGTATGTGCGGCGCACGCGACGCGTGGTGCGTACTTCGGCTGCGGAATTTTCTTCGCTACTCTCTGCACGTGGTTCATCGGCTGCACCGCTGGCGGGATTTGCCTCGCCTTGGTTGCGGTCGGCAGGTTCGGTGCGCGCGGGCGCAGCAGGGACATCGGTGGTCTGCGTGCCTCCATCGGTCTCAACGGTGACTTTGCCGGGCGTGACAGGTGCGCCGTCGTCGGTGCGAACTTGGGCGCAGACGACTCCTACACAGAGATGGATGAGAAGAAGTAGGATGAATTTTCTCATAGCAGGGAGGAATTTTTAACTACATTCGCTTGCGCTGTATAAATTTAGGCTTAGTTTGTGAAAACTTAGGCTTAGTTTGTGAAAATCAAAGTTAAATTCTTACAAACTTAGGCTTAATTTATAGAATGGAGTGGTATGTAGCAGAAAAAGGGTCGGACTTTGTGAAAAGTCCTGTGGTCGAAATACGTTTTTGCTCGTAGAGACGGCGAGCGCATAAGCTTTGTGGCTTGCGCGCTCGCCGTTCTTGATGGGCTTATTTCCAAGCATCGATGATGCCCTTGAAGTCGTCGGCTTTGAGGGCTGCGCCGCCGATGAGACCTCCGTCCACGTTGGGCTTTGCGAAAAGCTCGCGGGCGTTGCTGGGTTTGCAGCTACCTCCGTAGAGGATGGTGGTGTCTTCTGCGGCTTGCGCACCAAACTTTTCGGCGATGACGCCACGGATGAATGCGTGTATCTCTTCGGCTTGCTCTGCTGTGGCTGTCTTGCCTGTTCCAATGGCCCAAACGGGTTCGTAGGCCAAGATGACGTTGGCGTACTGCTCTGTGGTGAGGTCGAAGAGTGAGCCTTCGATTTGTGCCTTTACAACTTCGTTTTGCTTACCTGCTTCGCGCTCTTCGAGTACTTCGCCGATGCAGAAGATGACTTTCAGTCCGTTAGCGAGTGCGAGGTTTACTTTCTCCTTGAGAATTTCTGGGGTTTCGCCGTAGTAGGCGCGACGCTCGCTGTGACCGAGTATAACATAGTCGGCACCAGTACTCTTGACCATCTCGGCTGAGACTTCGCCAGTGTATGCACCTTTCTCCTTGTCTGCACAGTTCTCTGCGCCAAGGCCTATGATGGACTTGTCGATGATGCCAGCCACGGATGCTAAGTGGATGAAGGGTGTACAGATGACTACACCGCAAGCGGGCTTGTCGGCGGTGAGTTTTTCGTTGAGTTCTTGGGCTAAAGCTATGCCTTCCTGGAGGTTCTTGTTCATCTTCCAGTTACCGGCTACGATTTTCTTGCGCATAATGATTTATGGATTATTGTGTTAGAATTATTCGTGTGGTGGGTTGGCTGTGCGGCCTATTGGTTTGCAGGTTGCTGCGTGCGCTGCTTGGCCATGCGACGTAGGCTCTTGCGGCGAAGTGTGAGCGTGCCTGCCATGATTGCATCCGCAAAAATAATGAAAATTAGCGGAATGGTAAGGGCTACAAGCAGTTTCGTCAGTCTGCGTGTGGGTTTTTGTGGCTTTTGCTCTAATTTTTGGAGGGCTACGGGCTGATTTTGTGCGTCTACGATGTTTGGCAGATTGTGTCGTCCCCACTTGGCTACGATGGTGTCGTTGTGAAGCAACAATAGACCTGGATTTGTCTTGGCTGCGCTGTGGAGCACGCCCTCGTCGGTATGATGGGGCACGTAGGGGGCATCGGTGGCGTCGCGCCAAGTGGCAAAGGCGGCTGAGTCGGAAGCGGTGAGGAAATAGAACTGACAATCGCCCTGTTGCTTGGCGCGCCGATAGATTTCGGCTATGCGGTCGCTAACGCTGCGGTCGGTGGATGAGAGAGGTTGGGCAATGGCCAGGAAAGTGTAGCCTTCAGAGAGGGTGACGTCGGGCGTGATGTCGTTTCCTGCGGTGTCAAGCACGGCAAAGTTGAAAGCGTCCTCAAGAGCCTGTTCGCCAAGCTTGCCCTCCATGGCAGAGTTGAAGCTGAAGCCTGGAACGTAGTTGGTGAAATCAACGAGGGGAACGTAGCTGCTGCTATAAATGCCGCATGCCACGATAAAGACGGCGGACACGAGTGAAGCTAACCACTGGGTGGAGCGTCGTACAAGGCGATAAATGGCGTGTGAGTAGAGGAGAATGGGGAGAGTGAGTGTGAGCAGCACGATGTTCTTGAGCAGCGTCTGCCCGTTGGTGAGTTTGATGGCATCTCCAAAGCATCCGCAGTCGGGCACAGGCTCTTTGATATAAATATAAATGGTCAGGAGCGTGAAGACAGCGGTAATGGCGGCGAGGGCAAAGGATGTGAAACGGCGGCGAATGCCTATCAGTAGCCATATACCCAACATAAATTCTACGGTAGCCAAAAGAAGCACGATGGCAGTGAGCCACAGGCTGTCGGCTGTCCACGTGAGGATGTCCCACTGACGGAAGTAGGCCATCAGTTTATGCTCCATGCCTGCGGGGTCTACGGCTTTGGTAAGTCCGCTAAACACGTAGGTAGCTCCCAGCACAAGGCGGGCGATATTGACAATGAGGTAGAGAGCGATGCGCTTTTTCATTACGCTTCGGAGAGTTTGATGAGCGCAAAGATGCTGTAGTTAAGCATGTCTTGATAATTGGCACTGATGCCTTCTGATACGAGGGTTTTGCCTCGAAGTTCTTCGATCTGTTTGGTGCGAAAGACTTTCATGAGTATCAGATCGGTGTAGGAACTAATGCGCATGGCTCTCCAAGCTTCATCGTAGTCGTGGTTTTTGCGTTTCATGAGTTGGAGGGCTTCGGCAGCGTGATGGTCGTAGCGCTGGGTGGCTTCTTCGGCGGTGATATCGCTGTGTTCGCCGTAGCCCAATTCGAGCTGGATGAGACCAACTATGCTGTAGTTGACGATGGCTTGGAAGTCGCCACTGATGTCTTCGTCTACCTCGGCATGGCCTTTGACTTGTATGCCGCGTATGCGGTTGGCCTTGATATAGATTTGGTCGGTGACACTCTCGGGTCGGAGGATGCGCCATGCAGCTCCGTAGTCGTGGAGTTTCTTGACAAAGATGTCACGACAGGCTTGCATCGCGGTTTCAAATTGCTGGTTGGTTTTCTCTATATCCATAGTATGAGGTTTTATCAGGTGGTTTATCCAGTTGTGATAGAAGCGTAGTGCATCGTCGCGCCAAGCGAAGCGTATGTCGCGCTGTGTGGCATCGGTATAGTAGTGACGGGGAGGAGCTATGGCGCGTCCCTTGGCTACGTCGCGATGGTACTCAAAGTCGAGACGCTCGCGAGCGTACTCTAAGTGTCCTGTGACGTAGACGGTACGCCCTCTGTCCTCCACGGCAATGCCTACGCCCGCCTCTTCGCTCTGGCAGAGTATATGCAGGGCATCGTGGAGTTGGACTTCTGCAAGCCGCACTTCGGTGTGGCGGCTGGTGGGCATAGACAGCTGTGGCTCAAAGTCTGTGAGCAGGGGATGGGACGCTGTGAGACGATAGTCGTAGATGCCGAACTGTTTATCGCTCAGGGCATGTTTGGCTATGCCATGATGGTGGTAGAGGGCGGCCTGTGCAGCCCAGCAAATATAGAGTGTGGAGACGACGTGGCTCGTAGCCCAGTCCATGATGTGGCAGAGCTGTGGCCAATAGCGCACTTGCTCAAAGGGAAGATGCTCCAGAGGAGCGCCTGTAACGATGAGTCCGTCCCAGTTCTGTTGCTCGACTTGCTCAAAATCGGCATAATAGGTCTCCATGTGCTGCTGAGGGGTAGTCTTATAAGTCTGCCCACTGATTTTGAGCGGCACAAGCACGATGTCTACGCCTGCTCCGCGCAGCATGCGCACGATGTCGCGCTCGGTGACTTGCTTCTCGGGCATGAGGTTGAGCAGAAGGATTTTCAGACCTGATACATCGCGCCACCGGCCTTGCTTATAGGACACCACGATGCCTTCGTGGGGCAAATATTCCTCGATGTGCGACGCTTGTGCAAGGGAATGGGGAAGAAAAAGCATGGCGGTGGGTGGTAGAGAAAGGTGGATAAGCAAATCGGTGAACTTGGCGTACGACGCGGGAAGAGAGAGGTGCGCTGCTGCGAGCGAAAGAAAGGCGGGACGATGCGGCAGGATAGGATTACGAAGCCTCTAACTGCTGTGCGGCGGTTTCCCACTGCTGCATGGCGGCTTCGAGCGCTTGGGAGAGTTGAGCATGGAGCGCAAAGAGCTGAGCATCGTTCTCCCCTGCCGCCAAGCGCTGTTCAAGGTTGGCTATTTCGCCCTCCAACCGTTCCACTTCTGCCTCGGCCTGCTGCACGGCTCGTTCCAGCTTGCGACGCTCTCGGGCTGCTGCTTTTTGCTCGGCATAACTTTGGCGCGCGGCGGCTTTGGGATCGGAAGTGGACGCATCGTGAAGAGCGTTCTTCTGAGACTCTGCCTGTGTCGTCTGCGCAGCCACTGTGGGACTTGCGGCATCTGTGCTGAGCGTCTGGAGTTGGTCGAGGGTTTCGATGTCTTTCCTCCTGAGGAAGTCGTATATACCACCTATGTGCTCGCGTACTTTGCCGCCGCCAAACTCGTAGACGCGTTCCACAAGTCCGTCAAGGAAGTCGCGATCGTGGCTGACAAGTATCACCGTGCCGTCGAACGCTCGTATGGCCTCTTTGAGTACGTCCTTGGTACGCAGGTCAAGGTGGTTGGTAGGCTCGTCAAGGATAAGCAGATTGACGGGTTCGAGCAGGAGTTTGATCATGGCCAATCGGCTACGCTCGCCGCCTGAGAGCACTTTCACTTTCTTTTCGCTGGCTTCGCCGCCAAACATGAATGCGCCGAGTATATCGCGTATGCGCAAGCGTACATCGCCCGTGGCTACGCGGTCTATGGTGTCGAAGACGGTCAGTTCCCCGTCGAGGAGTTGAGCTTGGTTTTGGGCGTAATAGCCTATCGAAACATTGTGACCAATGCGTAGCGTACCCGTGTAGGGTATCTCGCCCATGATGCATTTGACAAGCGTGGTTTTTCCTTCACCGTTCTTACCTACAAAAGCGACCTTCTCACCTCGGCGTATGGTGAGTGTGGCATGCGAAAACACGGTGTGCGTGCCATAGCTCTTCGATACGTCGTCGGCAATGACGGGATAGTCCCCTGCGCGTTGGCATGGTGGAAATCTCAGGTGCAGATGACTATTGTCTACTTCGTCTACTTCGATGGGGACAATCTTGGCCAATTGTTTGATTCGGCTCTGCACCTGTACGGCTTTGGTGGGTTTGTACCGAAAGCGCTCAATAAAGGCTTTCATCTCAGCAATCTCTTTCTGCTGATTCTGATAAGCTCTGAGTTGCTGCTCGCGACGCTCTTGGCGCAAGGTGACATACTGGTCGTAGGGCACACGATAGTCTACTAATCGTCCGCAGGTGATTTCGATCGTGCGATTGGTCACGTTGTTGAGAAAGGCGCGGTCGTGACTCACCACGACTACAGCCGCACGACTGTGGGACAGATACCTTTCGAGCCATCGTATGCTCTCAATGTCGAGGTGGTTGGTAGGCTCGTCGAGCAGAAGCACATCGGGTTTGCGCAGGAGTATCTTGGCCAATTCGATGCGCATACGCCATCCTCCCGAGAGTTCGCTTGTGGGACGCTGATATTCGTGGGGTTCAAAGCCCAAGCCTCGCAGGGTGCGCTCTGCCTCGGCTTGGAAGTTGTCGGCGGCGATGAGGGCAAGGCGTTCATTCTCGTTGGTGAAGCGTTCTACGAGCGCGGCATAGGCTGGGCTATCATAGTCGGTACGCTCTGCCATCTGCTGGCTGAGTTGCTCCACCTCGGCACGCAGCTGATGCACATCGTCGAAGACCGTCATGGTCTCGTCTATCACGGTGCGCGTATCAGCGGTCTGCATCACCTGTGGTAGATAGCCCACGGAAGCTCCGCTGGGTGTGCTGACGCTGCCAGAGGTTGGCTGTTGCAGTCGCGCCAATATCTTGAGCAGGGTGCTTTTTCCTGCTCCGTTCTTACCCGTGAGTGCCACGCGCTCCTTGGGATTGATGACAAATGTAGCACCGCTGAAAAGGGGCGTGGCGCTGAAAGAGACGGATATATCGTTGGCAGAGAGCAAGGGCGCTTGGTTTTTTATTTGAGGATGTCGGTCAGATAGGTGAGCTTGGCAAAGATGGTGCTGTGGGCAGAGCGTCCGAAGACATCTTTCTTGGCATTGCCATAAATGTCGGCAAGGCCAAAGCAGTAGCGTCCTTCGAGCATGAAATGCCCAACGTGGGTATTCCATTCCAGTCCGATGCCTCCGGTGATGCCGTAGTCAAACTTCTTTTCTACCTTCATAGCATATTGGTTCACGAGACTATTGGGGCGGTCGGGTATACCTTCGGTGGTGAGTGTCCACGTAGCACTCTGGCGGGCGTGTTCTCCTAAATAGAAACCCACCTGCGGGCCTGCGAGGAAGTAGAACATCAGTCCTCCGTGCTCCTTTCCCCATGAGAGACGCGCCAAGAGTGGCACTTGGATGTAGTCGATATCGCGGCTGTAGGTATCGGGCAAGGGCTGTCCCAGACTGTTCTGTATCTCTTCGGTCCAGCCTAACCGTGTGTAGTTGACTTCGGCCTGCAGCGCGCAGTATGTATTGAAATACTTCTCGCACGAATAGCGCAGTGTGACTCCGAAGGTTGGGGCTACGTGGAGCTGCTGCTTGATGCTGGGATCGAAGTCTATGGTATTCATGGCCACTCCTCCGCTCACACCTATGGCAAGGTCGCTGCGCGGCTCTCCCACCTGCGCGGTGGCCAAGCGCGGGAGCGTCACGGCAAGAAGGAGCACGAGGATGTGAAGTATTCTATGCATAATTGTCTGCAAAAATACGCAAAATCCCCAACAGGGCAAGGCGCATGGGGATTTTCGTAGGCTTTGGCCGATTGGGGATATGGTGTATACGGTGCGCGTCGAGCGGCATCGGTGGTCAACGCACACCGATGAGGTCGATGGCGCGCGTCTTCTTGAAGTGCATCAGCCAAATATTGGTGTTGACAAAGCCGCCCTGGCTCTGCGTTCGCTCAAAGCGCAAGTGGGACTGCACGGCTGGCTGTTGCAGGACTTCTTGTCCGTGGTATTGGTCGCCATGGGCAAAGAATCCCGAGAGGGTTTGTAGCGCTACGTCGTAGCCCAATGCGCCATAGCGAGGATAGAGGGGAAGAAGGTCGGTGTGGTA
This sequence comes from Bacteroidaceae bacterium, assembly GCA_017479555.1. Classification (GTDB taxonomy): domain Bacteria; phylum Bacteroidota; class Bacteroidia; order Bacteroidales; family Bacteroidaceae; genus Alloprevotella. The sequence continues at coordinate 8,863 of JAFVCB010000030.1, forward strand.
GCGGTCGCGATATTTGCGCACGAAGATTTTCACGCCGTCGTCGTAGGGGTTGTAAAACGACGGGCAGAAGAGATACGTGTCGCAAGCGTACCACTTCATGCGGTCGTTGTCTTGATACTTCTGCCAATCGGGATAGGCCAAGAATGAGGTACTGAGCAATGGCATCTCGGCACGTAGCTTGTCCAACCTCGCGAGTACGGCTTGATAGGTGGCCTCGTCGCTGGCGTCGGAGACGAAGAGTATGCGGTCGTGATGGCTGAAGACGTTTAGGATTTGCTGATTGGTGAAATTTACAGGGAGTTCGGAGAATGTCGCTCCCTTGTTGGCCACTTTTGTCTTGAGCTGCGCCACAAAGGTCTGTTCGTTGGGCTTTGCAGCATGTAGGATAACCAGATGGGTGTTGCCAAACTGTCGTGCCACCACGTCAGCTGCGGCGCGCGCCTTGTAGCTCTCGGGGGTGTTGACGAGGTATACCGAAGCGTTGCGTTCCACCTCGCTGACTTTGCTACTGAAAGGTACGACCAGCCGTACACCGTTGCGGCGGGCGTAGTCTGAGAGTATGCCGAAGTGGTTGGGATAGAGCGGACCGTAGATGATGTCCACGGGTTTGGTGCGTAGCTTGGAGAGCAAATCGGTGAGCGTGCCGTCGTTGGGGTCTTCTTCGTAGACGTATATATATACGGAGTGGCCGCGCTGTTTTAGTTCGTCGGCGGCTATAAGTAGTCCATGGTAGAACTCAACGCAGCGTTCCACCTCGGCGCGCTGGGCTTTGAGGGGTAGCACGAGGGCTATACGCACGCCTACGCTCTGCGGTGCGGGGGCTGTGAGGGTTGCGCCTGCGGGTATAACAAGCTTGGCACCGACGGGAAGCACATAGGCGGGGTCAGACAATTGCGGATTGGCCGTACGCAGGGCTTCTACGCTGATGCCATACTGATGGGCTATGCCCCATATAGTCTCTCCCTGCGCCACGACATGCACACGTGTGCTGCCCGAGACTTGAGGTGCGGTGCGCGTGGTGGGCGCATCGGGCGTGGTGGGTATGTTGATTACCTGTCCGCGACGCAGGTTTTGCGAAGTCAGTCCTGGGTTGGCGGCTAACACATCGTCTATCTTCACGCCGAACTGACGAGCTATGCCGTAGAGTGTTTCGTGTGCCTCCACGGTGTGTTGCATATACACGGTTTGGGCATTGACATAGGGTGGCCACGCAAGCCACAGCACGCATGTGAGTAGCAGAAAGAGATGGGTGAGTCGTTGGTTCATAGCCTTAGAATCGTGTGGGAAAGCCCGATGGTGTTAGCCGTTCGCGATGTACTGGTCGTTGGTCAAAACAGGCGGCAGGCGGCATGTGCCACATCAGAGCAAGTATGTAGCGCGCCAAATCGATGAGGGGTCAAAGAAAACTCTCGTCGAAACTGAATGGCAAGAGGGATTTCACGCCCTCAATAAGGAAGGTTCCCGCTGTGCCATAGAGGAGTATGCGCATGGGGACTTGGTGGCGATACTCTGTTTCGGAGAGTACCTGCCTACACATCCCGCAGGGCGAGATGGGTCGCTGGGTGAATGTGCCTGTGGTGTCGCGCGCTGCGATGGCGATAGCGGTGACGGCATCTTCGGGATAGCGGGCATTGGCATAGAACACGGCGCAACGCTCAGCACAGATGCCGTTCGGCGTTGCAGCATTCTCCTGATTACTTCCACTGACGACCTCCCCATTACTGAGCAACACGGCTGCACCTACACGAAACTTGGAATAGGGAGCGTAGCTATGTTGCGTGGCGGCTTTGGCGGCCTCGATGAGCTGGCTGTCGGCTTCGCTCAACTCGGAGTTGTCCAAGCGCACATACGGAATATGAAATGCAAGTGTTTCCATAGTATATAGGAGATTACGAAGCAAAGTAACAGAAAAACACTGACAGGACAAAGGGATTGGGACTATTTTTGCGTATTTTTGCGCCGTTGATAAATGATTTGGTCGTAATTCGTTTGGGTGCGCGAGACTACCTCGACGGGGTCGCAGGGATGCGGCTCACGATGGGTTCGCTACGCGTCGCAGCTTGACCAGCGTGGATGCTGATGGCTATCCAAACGATGCCGACCGCTTTTCCTTTTTCCCTTTATTCCCTATCCCTTATGTCTTCTTCTCCCACCTACTCTCCCCTGCGCCGACGTGTGCGTCGTCACGGCATGTTGGCGCTCAGCCCGCTGCCTGTGATGGCTGTTCTCTTCATCGTTTTGGGTCTCGCTAATGGCGACATCTCCCAAGCTCCTGTGCTATTGGTCTTCGTGCTGACGGCTATCTATTCGCTCCTGACGCTTCGCGGGCTGCCGCTGAGCTTGCGACTGAATTGTTTCGCCAAGGGCGCGGGGGCTGCGGACTTGTTGCTGATGGTTTGGATCTTTATGTTAGCGGGCGCATTTGCTGCCACGGCGAAGGCCACGGGAGCTATTGACGCGGCTGTCGAACTCACGCTACTCGCCCTGCCGCCCTCCATGCTTTTGGCCAGCATCTTCTTGGCTGCCTGTCTCGTGTCGTTCAGCATTGGCACGAGTGTCGGCACGATTGTGGCCATCATGGCGGTGGTCAAGGACTTGGCTGCTCCGAGCGGCATGTCGGTGGTGCTGCTCACGGCTGCTGCGGTGGGCGGTGCATTCTTTGGCGACAATCTGAGCTTCATCAGCGACACCACCATCGTGGCTACACGCACGCAGGGATGCAAGCTCAGCGATAAGTTCAAGGCGAATGTGCGCATCGTGATGCCTGCTGCCATCGTCACGCTGCTCATATACCTATATTTAGGCCAAGGCCATGCCTACGCTGCTACGGAGCAAGGCATCGCGCTGACCGATGTATTCAAGGTGTTGCCCTACCTACTGGTCATTGTCTTGGCTATGATGGGTATGGACGTGCTCTTGGTGCTGATTATAGCCACGATTGTCACGGGACTGACGGGCTTGCTGACGGGCAGCTTCACAGCGGCAGAGTGGATGAGCCACACTACGGCGGGCATCACATCGATGGGTGAACTCATCTTGATTTCGATCTTGGCGGGCGGCCTCTTGGAGGTAATACGCCGAGGTGGGGGCATCACGTACCTTATTCACCACCTGACGCGTAGGGTGCGTACCACGCGCGGTGCCGAGCTTTCGATTGCGGCTCTGGTGAGCCTAACAAATCTCTGCACAGCCAACAACACGGTGGCTATTCTCTCTGTGGGACACATCAGCAACGACATCGCTGAACGCTACGGTGTGGATAAGCGCAAGAGTGCAAGCATTCTCGACACGTTCTCGTGCGCCGTGCAGGGGCTCATACCCTATGGTGCGCAAATCCTCATGGCTGCTGGACTGGCTGCGGTGAGTCCAGTGGAGATTATCCCCTACCTTTTCTACCCTATGCTCATTGCTGTGGTGGCGCTGTTGGCCATCGTCTTTCGCCTGCCGCGTAAGTACTCCAACTGATGCCGCTCTGCTTGGGCGCAGATGCGACTGCTGCCTGCGCTATACCATATTATATATATAAACACTCCGCTTGCGCACCTTCGAGGTTGGCAAGCGGAGTGTTTTTGTAGGGATTGGAATCTGCCGTGTCTTAGAACTTGAAGCCTAAGGTCAGCATGAAGTTGTTGCGATTGAGGTCGAACTCCTGCCCAGCAAGGTTTGCGCCATGTGCTTGGTCGTACACGCGGAAAGCGTAAACCGTACCTTGTTGTGCCTGATGCTGATAGGCCAAATCGGCATAGAAGCTCTTGTGACGATAGCCCATGCCTACCGTATAGCGATTGATGGCACCCAGATTGACAAAGTCCGTGCCGCTGGCATAGTTGCTGGCTTGGCTCTCCACCAAGAGGTTGAGGTAAGCATCGTCCTTCATTGGCGCACTAACGTAGTTGTAACCGGCACGGAGGTAGAAGCCTGGCAGGATGTTTGCCTCAGCACCAATGCGGAACGTGCTCTGTCCGCGCAGGCAGGCCTTCATCTCGTCCTTGAGTACATAGTCGCGGTTGCCACTGCCATAGCTATACCAGTCGTCGTAGTCGGGATAGGAAACACTGGCGGTAGAGAGGTCGCTATACTCATATTCGGCATCGATAGCTACGCGGCTGCCTATGGTCGTAGCGGCTGCGAGTGAGAATTTCCACGGGGTGCGCACCTTGTAGTCGTAGGGCTGTATGCCGTCGTTGGCCTCACGGAAGCTGACTGAACTGCCGCTGTATTCGGGCACGCTCACAAAGTTATACGATTCGTACGTCAAGTCGTACCACGTGGGTGTATGCACAGCCAAACCGATGCGGAAAGGACTCTCGGCGATGGGGCGCAAGATGACACCTGCCTTGACATCGAAACCGCTTCCTGTTAGCTTCTCTTCGTTTTGGAAGAGATAGCCTTCGGGATAGCCCAGTTGGTATTCCATGTAGTCCACCGCGCTGTGGTAGTTCAGGTCGTATAGGCCGAAGGAGATACCGGCATAGATTTGCTCGTCGAAGTTCATGGCCAGGCTGAAGTCGAACTGCGAGAGTCCGCCCCACTGCGCGCGTTTGAAGGTGTAGCGGTCTGCGCTGAGTGGTGCGTAGTCTACGACGTTGCCGTCTCCGTCGCGCACGGCCTCGATAGCACCTGCGTCATAGCCCACACCGGTGAAGAGAGGCACGCTGTTGTATCCCTCATTGGTTTCGATATCTACTCCACGGAAGTAGCCGATATCTGACATGGTAAACGTTTGGGAAAGGCCTCCCGTCAACCCTTCCACGCCGATGAATTGCTTGAAGTTGCGGCGCTTCTGATAGTTGAAGCCAAAGTTGATGAACTTGAGGCTGTTGCCGTCGAGATTGGTCTTGAACACCAAACCTGCTTGGTCGAACGAGGGGCGACTCTTATCGATTTCGACGAAGCTCTCTCCGTTGGGCTGCGTGGTGAAGCTCCCTGTCACGGCGAAGTCGTTGCGACGATACAGACCGATAGCGGCCGGGTTCGTACTCATGGTGCTGAGGTCAGCACCTAAGGCGTTCATGGCTCCACCCATACCCACGAAACGCGCTGTTCCGTTGAGGTCTTGGTCGGTGAGGGCTTGTACTTTATACACGTCTTGTGCCGCTGCGGGCATCGTGATGCAAGCGAGCAACAAGGCTGAGGGAAGGATTTTGAATTTCATAGGTTCGCGTATTGTATACTTTGGGTGGTTATGGTAGGACGACCACCTGATAAAGTGATATTGTGTTTCTTGCTTTCGTGAGGTTTATAGCCTGATAAGCGTAGTGGCTTTGTCGAAAAAGCTGAGACCTAATCGTGGTTGGAGGATGGAGGCAGCGAAAGAGATGTGTATCTTTGTGCCGCGGGGCTACCTCGGATAGGGCACTGCGCGTATCGCTCGGCGTATTAACGACGGCCGCCGCGTCCACCACCGCCACCTGAGCGGCCTCCGCCAAATCCGCCACCGCTGCTGCCGTAGCTGCGACTGCCGCCACTGCTGAAGCTTCCGCGTGAGGAAGATGAGGACGATGAGGAGCGCGAAGACGAATAGCTGCGACTGCTCGAACCACTGCTGCTGCCACTGCTGTAGGAACGGCTGCTGCCGCGCGTGGTTGTGGAGGGCTGTGTCTGCTGACGCGTGGTGCTGCGTGTGGTAGTCGAACCGTAGGAGCGTGTGGTGCTGCCGCTGCGTGTCGTACCGTCGTATCCGCGAGCTGCGGCACGTCCGTTACCTGCTACGCCTGTGGAGCGGTCAGCTCCGCTACGACTTGTGCCGCGTACGCCCTGTGCATTGCCGCCTTGGCCTTGTCCGCCACCAGCTATGATGCCACCGCCTGCTGTGCCGCCCTGTGTGGAGCGTCCACCTCCGAAGCCGTAGCTACGACTATCGAAACCGCGTGCGCCGCGTCCAGTGGCTGAGGCACGTCCACCACGACCACCGCCTGCCCATAGGCCACGGTTGCCACCGCGTCCGCTCGCGCCACGCCAGTTTCCAGCGTACCAGCCGCCAGGACGATAACCGCCCCATCCGCCATACCATCCGTACCAGCCGTGATGCCAACCGCCATACCAGCCGCCGTACCAGCCGCCGTACCAGCC
>JAFVCB010000031.1 GCA_017479555.1 Bacteroidaceae bacterium
CCGATATACGTCAAACCTTGTTCAAACTGCGCATGTGCAGACATTGTTGCCACAAATAGGAGGGCAATGGTGAGAAACTTTTTCATAGTAAATCGTATTGAAAGTTGTTAAATTCGTGGCAAAGTTACATAAAATCGAGAGGAGAACAAGCCAAAAGCAAGCTTTTGAGATTGTTATCCCGAGATGAAGTAACTTCGGCAAAGCCAGAGTTACATAAAATCGAGAGCCAAGATATACAAAAACTTGTTTTTGTTATAGCTTGGCCGAGATGCCGTAACTTCGGCGATAGCCAAAGTTACATAAAATCGAGAGGAGAACAAGACTAATATAGAGTTTATAGCATCTTATAGAGACTATATACTTCTAAGGCCAATAGTGATTCTACGCACGCTAATTGCTGTCAGTTGAAGACGATTCATCGATGTAGGTGCAATGATAGCGCACAAGGTTGTCCATAGGACGCTCTATGATAGCGCCTATCGAATAGCCCTCGAGCTCAGCAGCCTCTGCAATTTCTTCTTGGAAGTGATTGGCTATGCCGCCAAGCATATTGACGGGAAGGTCGGGTCGGTGGTAAACAGCAATGTTCTTCACAAAGAAGCGGCGGAACTCGCGTATGAGCAAGTCGTGAATGGGCTCTTCCTTTCTGTGCTTGTGCAGGAACGGGGCAAAGGAGGCTAAGAAGCGATTGGGCGCAGGTTTGCGGTAGACGCGCTCTATGAGGTCAGAGATTTGCAGATGGTATTCGTCTTGCCAGGCTTCGAGAACGGCGGGCGGCAGTTGTTCTTTGAACATCGATGTGAGCAGTGCGCGCCCCAGTACCGCTCCACTACCCTCGTCGCCAAGGATGAAGCCTAAGGAGGGCACTTGGCTCACGATTTCGCCATCGCGACAGTGGCACGACGCCATGCCTGTGCCGATGATACAGGCTATGCCCTCGTCGTTGCCACAGAGTGCGCGCAGTGCGGCCACGAGGTCGCTATGCACAGAGATGCGCGCCTGTGGATAAATCATTCTGAGGGCGTTCTCTACGATGAAGATGCGCTGTGGCGTACAGCCTGCACCATAGTAATAGACGGCATTGGGCGCGAGTCGTTTCTTGCGCAGCGAGGCTGTGATGAAGGCTACCACCTCGTGGGCAGGAGTGAGTGCGGGATTGATGCCGCCTGTGACAAACTCGAAGAGCGTGTCGCCACTGGTATTGATGAGCCGCCAATGCGTCTTGGTACTACCACTGTCGGCCAAAAGTATCTGTTGCATGTGTCTTGATGTTTCTTATAGAATCGGTGTGCTACGTATCTTGTGCGTACGACTTAGCTCGGTAATCGCTTTTTGTCAGATATCCGATGTGCCTATTCCTCTATGAGTGCAGCGACGGGTGTAGAAGCGTAGCCCTGTGTACGTTCGTGCTTGAGGTAGTTTTGGAGTTCGTTCCACTGCGAGAACTTGAAGTCTTCGCTGCCGCCATCGAGGGCTTCGAGAACATAGCCCACGGTATACTTGTTCACATCGGACGAGGGCACAAACCCAGCATGTCGCTCGCCAGTTATCTCGTGTATCAAGGACTGTTCGCGGAGCTTCTCAATGATGCGATTGGCGGCGCGCACGTTAATTTTGAGGGTGCGGGCTATGGTCTTGGCATTAGGCACGGGCTTGCCGTTCACAAATTGTTTGCAGATGATAGCCATGGTCATGAGACACAGGAAATTGAATCCCCGACGCGAGCAGTGGCGTGTGGTTTCTTCCGAGAGGCTCACATCGTTCTGGCAGACGCTGGTCATGGCCGCCCCGAAGAGGATGATGTACCACGAAATCAGACACCAGAGCATGAAGAGCGGTATGGCGGCAAACGAACCATAGATGGTGTTGTAGCTTGAGAGGTATTTCTGCACTTCGATATAGGCATCTTGCCACACGTCGAAAAATACGGCGGTGAAGATACTCGAGATGAGGGCTGCGGAGAAGTTTACCTTGGTGTTGGGCAAAAAGATATAGAGCATCACAAAGGTGAATATCAGCAGGGCATAGCTCAACAGTTCGGCCAGCACCCGCGCGCTGGGACGCAGCATAAGCACATCGGGCAGGTTCTCGACGCTGGTAGAGAGAAACACGCTGAAGCCCATAGAAACGAAAACGAGTACAGGCAGCAAAAAGACCATGGCGGTATAGTCTACTACCTTGCGGGACAGCGGACGGTCGTGCTTGACTTGCCATATCTTGTTGAAGGTAACCTCAATGCTGTCGGTCAGCGTGAGTAAGCTCCAAAGGAGGATGACGATACCCACGCCAATGAAGACGCCACTCTTAGTGTTGTCGAGATAGTTTGTCACAAATCCCATCAACGTGTCCACCGTTTCGGGATCGGTGGGAAAGGTGTGGCGCATCTTGCTCTCTATGAAATCTCCAAGGCCAAACCCTTTGGCAATGGCAAAAATGATGGCCAAGAAAGGCACGACACCCATCAGGGTGCTATACGTCAAGGCCTTGGCACCCGCTCCCATGTCTTCGTCGAAGAACAGGCGAAACGTACCCACGAAGAGCTGACGCAGGAAGTTGTAGAACCTCTTCATCATCGTCTTGATGGCATTGAAAGAAGTGAAATAAGAAAGCAAAGAATGTGACATCGAATTGGAGATATGGCGTAGGTTTTGGTGACGGCAAAGTTGAGGATGTAGCTCTCAGCGTTCTACCAAGGGGGGAGACTACAAGGTTGAGGTAGCGCGTGTTATAAATGAGCTACAACAGATGCGCCGCTCATTTATAGCACACCCCATATTGGCGAACACCTATGGCAATGTAGGATTGCTATAGGTTGTGCTGGGTACGTGTTCCTCGCGACAAATGGCTTTCAGCTCGCGCAAGACAGCGGGATAGCGCGACGAGAGGTCGTTGTCCTCATGCAGGTCGATGCTTAGGTCGAAGAGTTTGCTGGTGCCAGCAGAAACCACGAGTTTCCAATTGCCCTTGCGCACGGCCATCATATTGGTCTCGGGGAACTCCCAGAAGAGATGGTCGTGCTGTATCTGTTGTCCCTCACCCGTGAGTGTAGGATAGATACTGATGCCATCGAACCAGTCGTTCTCCAAGAGAGGATTGCGATAGCGCTCTTCGTAGTTTTCGATGCCCGCTATGTCGCAGAACGTAGGCATAAGGTCGTAGAACGCAAAGAGTTGGTCGCTCACTTGTCCCGCACGTATCTTGGCAGGCCACCTTACGATGAAAGGTATGCGTATACCGCCCTCGTAGGTGGAACGTTTGAGACCTTGGAGCAGGCGTTCTACATTGAAGAAGTCTTGGTCTGCCCCACCCTCTGCATGAGGTCCGTTGTCGCTGGTGAAGATTAGCACGGTGTTGTCGGCAAGTCCTTTCTCCTCCAGTTTGTTCATAATCTCACCCACGTAGGCATCCAGGCGGGTCACCATGGCAGCAAACTGCGCATGGGCTATATCGGTAGGATTGTAGCGCGAGGCTTGGTCACCACCAAATGATTTCTCGATACAGAAATGTCCCTTGTAGGCCAAGAGTATGGAGTCCTCGGGCTGTCGCAGTTCGGCGTGGGGCAAGGTGTAGGTGAATATGCCTAAGAACGGTTCGGTAGCCGTACGCTCATCGAGCCACTCGAGGGCTGCTTGATGCACGAGGTCGGCACTGTACTGCGTGCGCCGCTCATACCCACTGCCATACATGGGATAGGGTATGTTTTCTTCGAGCGTCACACGTATGGTCTGTGTGTCGCCACGCTTCTTGCTGTAACGATTGAGGAAATTGGGATAGTACAGGTGAGCTTGGAATTGACACAGCGGCCCAAAGAATTCGTCTACACCGCGTTTGTCGGGTGTGGAAGCCGAACCCTCGTAGCCACCAGCCCATTTGCCGAACATACCCGTGGCATAACCATTGTCGTGGAATATTTCTGGGATAATCACATGCTCGGTGTCGTAAGGCTCTTGTCCCACCAGCGCATAGTCGGTGTTGTCGCCATATTTGACCGTATTGCCAGCGCTCCAATACTCCTTGTTGCCACGCACATGGGTATGCCCCGTATGCTGTCCCGTCATGAAGGTAGCACGAGCAGGCGCACTCACAGGCGAACCGCTGTAGGCCTGTGTAAATCGCATGCCTTGTGCTGCCAAACGGTCAATGTTGGGCGTAGCGATATACTGCTGACCATAGCAACCGATGTCGGCATAGCCTAAATCGTCACACATTATATATATAATATTGGGGCGCGTCTGTGCTAATGCCGTCAAGGCGACTGCGCCGCAACTCATCAATGCTAATCTTGAAATTGTCATAGGGCTTTGTAAATGAAAGGTATAGTATAATATATTATTGAACGAATGGGGCTACTCTCGTATGAGCAGGTACTCATTCAAGAAGTAGCAGGAGGAAATACAGATTATTTGACACTGAACTTCACACTGGCTGCGTCGCTGTCGGTGTAGGCTTTGACAACATAGATACCAGCGGGCAGTCCGCTCACATCCATACGCGCAGAGCCTGACTGACGCACGCGAACACCCTCTAAATTGTAGAGTGCCATGCCTTGCAGCGTCGCCGTAGTCTTCGCTACAACTTCGCCATGCATCACGTCTATCTCAATGGGGGCTGTGGTGCTAACCACTGTTGCGCTGTGTAGGCCAGAAATCACATTCTCGCCGTACGGGTCGTTCACGTCGGCAGCAAAAACGGCCGTGAGTTGGAGGTTGTGCGTCAACGTGCCATAGCGATAGTTCTTAGACACAGAAACGTAGCGCGCACCTTCTTTCCAGCAGATAAAGCTGGCTCCAGCAAAGTTAGTGGCTTTGGCCGTGTCGCCTACAATCTCGGCTGTACCACGTGTGGCGTCGTTGGGACGAGCCGTTACGGTGAAGTCGGTGAGTCCATCGTCGTCTATGGTTTGCAGGACAAAGTCGATGCATTGACCTTGCACCTCGTCCTCAGCATCTGCTAAACCGTTGTAGGTCACGCGAACACGCATTCGCGAAGCACCCAAAGCGGCCTCGGCTGGCACGTCCACGGTCTCGGTCATTGTTCTTGCGACAGGCAAGGTATAGGCGGTCTCGAACACACCGTCTCTGTTCCAGTCAAAATACACAAACACGGCCTCGCCGCCTGTGGGTGCTTTGCTCAGCGTCAGCGAGAGTTCGAGACTACGCCCTCTGCGCACCACGGCTTGGTCAATGACATTGAGCTTGTACCATGTGGTAGGTGCTACAGTCTGAGCGGTGCTACTACGTACTGTGCCACTCTGCGTGCGGATGGGATACGTGAGTTTGTGGGATATACCTTCACCTGCCAACGAGGCGGCTGATACATACATACTGCCCGAGAGCGCGCCACAAGGTATGTCGTAGATCTGCGCATGGCGCGCAAAACTGCTACGTGCCAGTTTGAAACTCAGGAGGCTCTCGCCCGCAAAGAGGAATCGCTCACTTGCGTCTGTGGCTGAAGTGAAATAGAACGTACCTGTTTCGGCATCTTCGTTCACTATCCACGCGTGTCCACCCTCGCTGGTCTGGGCAGGTACATGCGTAGCCGCGTTGACAATCTGATAGCCTCCTGTGGCATTGCTCTGCCCTACGAAGTACCACGAAAGTTCTTCGGTCTCCTGCGCCTGAACAAGGTCTAAAGTCGAAGAGACATACTGCCCATCGTGTACTAAATGATACAACACACCTGGGTGAGCCAAGTCTGCGCTGGGCGTGAAGGGATGAATTTCGTAGGCATAATCTGTTTCTTGAATACTCCAGTGGGAACCATTGTTTCCCGTTCCCGCCATCCATATAATCACATGGTTAGAAGCACCATCCTTGTTCAAGCCGTGTGGTGACGTACTCTGGTCGTTGTAACCGCTACAGTCTGTGGAACTCAACCAAAAGAAACCTTGGTTGCTTCCTGTGGTACTCAATCCAACGTAGTATTCCACGGGATTAGCCCCCGTATGCATGACGCTGGAGCTGCTGTTGGTACCGTTGCAACTCTGAATATAACGCCCACTCACTTTGTTGCGAATGTAGTAACAACCCGAAGCACCTGTGGGGATAAACTCCCAAAACTGCCGACGAGCGTTGTCGAATGAGCCTACGACAATCGTGCCGTCGGCTTCCTCGCTCATGTACATGCCTGCATACTGCTTGGACAGAATGGTATACACCTTTCCTGCCTCGGGCATTGTGGCAGCATATACCTCACAGGCAAACAGGGACATGAGCAACAAAACTAAGTTTTTCATATCTATATAAATGGTTTTGGTGAAGTACTAACAACTATCGGGCATCATGCGGACAGAAAGCCCTACACCCGCTTGGAGATTATTCCAACACACGTACGGTGCGTGTGAGTACAGCGTGGAGATAGTCGCGCTGCGGACTGGTTTCGCTGGCTGTATTGGCAGAATAGCGCGCTTTTGTACCATCGCTAAGCGTCTCGGAGATGTCAAAATAGTTCACTTGTCCACTGCCCGCATAGTCGGCGCGGAAAGTCAGCGTGTATGTCCCTTTGGCACGAAAAATGATAGTGGCCGTAGGATTCTTGCCATCATACAAACCATTCTCTGCACTTGTGGCATCTATCGACACATTCTCTGCAGGCAGCACGCTCCACGTGTAGGTGGCGAGATTGATGAGTTTCCCTGCACTGCGCTCCACAGCCGTGAAGATGACTGGTTCGTTCACATGAATTTCGTCTACCGAACTCTGCAGTGCGGCAAAGCGCGGGCAGTCGCTTCGATACTTGGAATCATTGGTGTGCTCGCTGCATGAGACCATAAGCAGGGCAACGAGTAGGGTGAGCAATAGGTTTGTTTTCATATCTGATGCTATTATATTATTATGGAGTAAACGCTCGGGGGAACACCGACGAAGTGGGTTGGCTTACAACGTAGCAAGCGTGTAGGTTGAGCGCGTTCAGAAGGTTTGTAGGAGTTGGCACAATTGGGACGTAGGTAATCCCATCACATTCGTGTAGCTCCCTTCTATGCGCTCTACCGCACGCTGACCTATCCATTCTTGTATGCCATAGGCACCCGCCTTGTCGTAGGGTTTATAACGGTCGATGTAGTATCGTATCTCATAGTTCAAGAGCGGAGAAAAGGTGACGTGTGTAGTGACATCGATGGTCTCCGTGCGTGCTTGCGTCATGACGGTCACCCCTGTGACCACTTGGTGCGTACGACCGCTCATCATCGTGAGCATCTCCACAGCCTCGTCCCTGTCCTTGGGCTTACCCAGTATGCGACCGTCGCAACTCACGATGGTATCTGCCGTAATAACGAGCATTGGGGGTGTGAGCAACTTGCGATAGGCCTCGGCTTTGTGCGATGAGATATAACGCGCCACCTCATTGGGGGTTAAGCCCTCGGGAAAAGACTCGTCTATATCGTCTATGGTCAATATCCGAAACGGTACATTGAATGATGAAAGCAGGGTTTCCCGACGCGGGGAGCGACTGGCTAAGACGATATCGTATTGAGATAGATTGTCGAGTGTTTGCATAGACAAATGCGATAACGTTAAGATTGGCGGCTTTGAAGCCTCTTACAATTTCGGCTGTACAGAGGAGTAGTTGCGCACACAGACGGCGGAATAATTACCAGCCGAAAGCGAGTTTGTCGCCCATCCACAGCCCGTGAGCCTTAAGCACGCGGCTCACTACGTCCCTGACGCAACCGTAGCCGCCATCAAAGGGACTGACGTAGTCGGCTATCTGTTTGATTTCTTCGGCAGCATCGGCAGGACAACAAGCCAAGCCCACACGCTCCATAATCTCGTAGTCGGGAATATCGTCTCCCATATACAGCACATCCTCGTCGCGCAGTTCGTATTGGGCAAGCCATTTCTCGTAGACGGGCAACTTCATCGATACAGACTGATAGACATCGCGCAGCCCCAAGTTTCTGTAACGTTGGTAAACGGCCTTGCTCTTTCCGCCCGTGATGATGGCCAAAGGCAGTCCCCTGCGCACCGCTAATTGTAGCGCATAGCCGTCTTTGATGTTGGCCGTGCGTACAGGCTGGTCGTCCACTTCGGGCAATAGTATCGTGTTTGCGCTCAGCACGCCATCCACATCAAAGGCTAAAGCACGCACGCGCGAGAAATCGATTTCGGAATTATTCATGATGCAAATACTTCTTTTCACAGGCTTTTACTCGCCAAGGCTAACTTCAAACAAGCTTGGGCTTCTCTTCTGGCTTATCGCAAAAGTTCGTTTCACAGACTTTTTCTGGAAGATTGACGAATCAGATCTGTCAGCACGCGATATACCTCGAGTTTCAACGGCTCGTGCGAGAGCATCGCTTCTTGTCGGGCTATCACGACTTGGTCATTGCGCTTGGCAGGCCCTGTTTGGGAGGCAGCGGCTCCGTCAGCGATAAATTTCTTGAGCGTCTCTTCTATCAGTGGAGCAAGAGCCTGTCGGGGAACTCCTGCTTCGGAGAGCAAATCCTCCGCAACGCCAAAGAGCGCATTGGGGAAGTTGCAAGCAAAAACAGCCGAAAGATGCAAATTCTTGCGTCTCTGGCTGTCCATGAGTTGTACATGTGTAGATAAACGAGTGGTCAGCGCGAGCAACTTGCTCTCTACCTCATCGTCCGAACCTTCTACAAACAAAGGTACGTCTGCGAACTGGATAGAACGCGACTTAGAGAAAGTCTGCAAGGGATAGATGACCCCGTATTGGTGAGCCACGCCCTGAAACACGCTCATTGGCACACTGCCTGCGGTATGGACAAATAGGGCTTTGGGCATATATTTTGCGGCCTCTTGTGCCAAAGGAGAGATAGCGTCGTCTGACACACAGAAAATTAGTAGGTCAATGCCGCAAGTTCCCATGGTCTCTAAGCTGTCACACGCGATACATTCATAGCGTGTCTCGTTAGCTGCCTTGGCTGTACGGTCTGCTGACAAGTGAAATGGTGCAAGCGCATGGCGTCGTGTCGCCTCCGCCGCTTCTATCCTCCGCGCATATATGGCGCGCAGTTGAAAGCCCGACTTCACCAAAGCAGCTGCAAGATGCGTACCTACATTTCCGCATCCTATAAGGCCTATCCTACATTGTCCCTTTTCTGACATGCTGCAAAGATAGTGCAAGGCGAGAGCAGAGAAAAACAAAACACGCAGTTTTTTGGTTTTCTATGCCGAGCCGAAGCCTATCTTCGCGTACGCGTTTATCGAACAATGCGCAGCGGCGATGCTTTTTCGGCGATGAAAGGTAAAAAGATATACTGACAAAGTGAAAATATAGTATATTTATGTATTTTTGCGCCAATTTGTGAAAAGGCGTTTCCAAGAAAGCTACCGCTATCTTGTTTATCCACAGCACTTATATCCTATTTTCTTATGAAGAAGATTACCAGTTTGCTACTTCTCTTTTCCTTGACCATCGTCGCTGTAGCACAGGGCACGGTGAAAGGATTTGTCTATGAAGAAGCTGAACGAGAGCCCCTGTCGGGCGTGACCGTTTCTTTGTTACAGAATGGCACGCCAGCAAAGCCTACCACGCATACCGCAGCAGACGGTTCGTTCGTTTTCGAGAATGTACCCCAAGGACGCTATGCCGTTCGCATTGCTGCGGTGGGTTTCAGCGTGACGCGTCGCACCATCACCCTCACCGCGTCGAACCGCAATGCCAACCTCGACACGCTCTTTCTGACCAATCAGCAACTGGGCGAAGCCTTGGTCGAAGCCGAACGCCCCGCAGTACGATTGGAAGCTGACCGAAGGAGCTATGGCGTAGACCAACAAATAGCAGCAACGGGCGGCACGGCCACTGAGGTGTTAGAGAAC
Organism: Bacteroidaceae bacterium; assembly: GCA_017479555.1. GTDB lineage: Bacteria > Bacteroidota > Bacteroidia > Bacteroidales > Bacteroidaceae > Alloprevotella. Next base: position 9,786 of record JAFVCB010000031.1, read on the forward strand.
ATTCCCAGTGTGGAAGTGGATCAAGACGGAAACATATCTCTGCGTGGCAACACCAGTGTAGAAGTGTGGATAAACGGTCGACCCTCAGGACTGACAGCCGACAACCGTGGCGACATTCTCGAGCAGCTGCCTGCCGAAAGCATTGACCGCATCGAGATCATTGACAACCCTCCAGCCAAATACAGCGCAGAGGGTTCGGCTGGCATCATCAACATTGTGCTCAAGCAAGGCCATCGTGCTGGATACTATGGTAGCCTCTCTGCGGGTGCTAACACCGATGGCGGTGTGAATGGCAATGCTTCTATCAATTTCAGCAGTGGAAAATGGGAGGGATATGCCAACCTCGGCCTACGCCATCGCCGAAACCATCGTGGTGGCTCATGGAGCGAGCAAGTATTTCCCGACCTCGGCGACTATCAGTATAGCGACAGCAGACGCCACATGCAGGGAAACAATCTCTTCGGACGCGCTGGTATCACGCTACACGCTACGAGCCACGACGATTTCACGTTGGGCGGACACCTGATGATTGGTGGCCATAACGGCACGTCTTTCACCGACTATCAATATGGAAACTTAACCACTGGTCTCTCGCACAACATGTTTCGGCGGAACAGTTCTGACGGTGACATGCGGATGATTCATGGTGAGTTTGTCTACAAACATAGTTGGAACGAACGTCACTTCCTCGAAGCTACTGCGGAGTACAATCGTTGGAGCATGGACGACGACAATATCTATCAAGACAGCACTTGGTACGCCATCGCCGCGCAGCCCCATGAGTACTACTACGAGTATCGTCCCAATCGCATACGCAACAACTCGTGGGAATTCCGTTTGGACTACGAAAATCAGCTCAGCGAATCGTGGAAACTTCAGGCGGGCTACAACGGACGATTGAGTCGCGAGAACACGCCACAGCATGCCTTCAGCTCTCCCACATGGACAGGTCTGGGCATGACCGAGGTGGAAGACTATTTCAATCGATTTATATACAAGCAAGACACGCACGCACTCTATGCCACACTCACTTGGACATCAGGAGCTTTCAGTGTACAAGCTGGATTGCGCGGTGAATATTGGAAAGTCAACACCGAAAGCTATAACTTCGAGATGGAGAACAATCCCGCACTGCGCGGCGCTCCGTTCAAGAAAGACTACTTTGAACTCTTCCCAAGTCTGTTTGCATCCTATCAACTGACCTCCTCGCAACAACTGCAACTCAACTACACCCGACGCCTGCGCAGACCTTGGGGTGGCCAACTCAATAGCTTCAAGAACACACGCGATGCTACCGTCATCGAATACGGTAATCCCACGCTGACACCCGAGTTCTCAAACAACTTCACGCTCAACTACATCAAGACATGGGATCGTCACACGCTCTCGCTCGGTGCATACTATCGTCCCACTACTGAAGTCATCCAGCGCATACGCTATCGCAGCGCATCGGACGGCCTCATGTATATGACCTCATGCAATGTCACGAAGCGTACCGACACGGGTCTGGAGATTGTGGCAAAGAACAAGATTGTTTCATTCTTTGACCTCACCACTACAGCCAATGTGTACTATCAGCACATTGATGGTTTCAACTACGTCATTGACGGACAGAACGTCAGCGGTGAGAGTGATCACAGCATGGCTTGGAGTCTGCGCATGATGGGTATGTTCCAGCTGCCCGCCGACATCAGTCTGCAAGTCACGGGCAATCTGCGCTCGCGTCAGGTCGTGGCGCAGGGATATCGTCGCAGCAACTATAACATCGACTTGGGTCTGCGCAAATCGTTCTTCAAGCGTCAATTCTCCGTGTCGCTCTCATTGCGCGACCTCTTCAATTCGCGCAAGTTCCGCACCGTAACCCAAAGCGACCTCTTCTATCGCCATCAGAAAGGCTGGCGCGGTGGTCGTAGCCTGCAGGTGACACTGACCTGGAATTTTGGTAACATGAAGTCGAAGCCCCACGAGCGTCGCGAACGCGATGGCGGCGAAGATGGTGACGGCGAGACCAATAGCTACACCGGCGAAAGCGACTTTTAGCCGCTGCGCTGTGCCTTCTGAGCCAACGTGCATGGTCTCCATTTTGACCTCAGACAAACTCCTACCCACCGATGCCCTTTCTCGGGCGCAGAAAAAACAAGGGGGGATGCGTCAAAATAGGTCGTCAAAATTTTCGGAAAAACGATGGAGCGGAGGCCATTTGAGGGCGGATTTTCGGTGTTAGAAGGCTGAAAAACTGCATAGGCATGTAGGAAAAACTACATAGGCATGTAGGAAAAACTACATAGGCATGTAGAAAAAACTACCTCGGTATGTAGAAAAAACTGCATACCGAGGTAGTTTTTTGCCTATTTTGCGCCCCTTTTCGCGGGGGCTTAGCCCTTGCTCTTTCTACTGCAAAGATAGTTCAATAAGCGGATTTGAAGAAATTTGGCGCGTGGAAAAAAGCAGGGGGTGTCAAGTACAAAAAACGGGTGATAGGACTGGGAAATTTGTAAAGAATGATATAGATTTCAGCCCACTGAGTGTGCGAATGCCTGCTTTGAAGTATATTTGCGTGGAAATCGCTCCTCCCCGCGCCTATCTCCATGCTTCGCAGGCTCATAATGTTGATGATGTCTGCGACCTTTGTAGGCGGGATGAAGGAAAAGGACTTCAAGCCTTGCAACGGCTTTTGCATTCACTTCATCGTTATAATCTGCTACACATGATACACCACACCGTGATGTTTCGCTTGCGCGACGAACTCTCCGAAGCGGAACGCCTACAAGCTGCCACGCGTTTCAAACGCGACATAGAGGCTCTCGTCAACTCAATTCCTGCTATTCGTTCCATCGCTGTGGGACTCAACATCAACGCCGACGAGCATTGGCACATCTGTCTGCTCTCTCAGTTCGACACCCTCGCTGATGTACGCGCCTACGCGGCGCATCCGCTCCATCTCGAAGCAGCTGGACGGCTCAAACCATTTGTGCAGCAGCGTGCGTGTGTGGATAGCCAGATGCCCTAAACGCAGTCGATTATAGGAAAATAAGCAAGCAGCACAGCCTATATTAAGTCCCATCTTGTGGTAATTAAATATAGGTTTGCAGAGATTGATTGCTGAATTGCAAAGATTGAAGTAAGTTTATTTCTTCATTGCTAAGGTCTAAGCTGCGCGCCATTTTCAGCGGGGTGTGCGGAGGTAGGCTCGATAACCGTAGGCGATGATGATGAGGAAGCAGACGAGTGGCAAGACGTAGCTCACGTTCACTGCGGGATGGTTGAACAGCGTACCTTGATTGATAATTAGTCCCTGCAAGGGTGGCAACAATGCGCCGCCGACGATGGCCATCACGAGAAAGGCTGCGCCGAGTGTGGCATCCTCGTTGCTCACGTCTTCGAGCGCTATGCCATATATCGTAGGGAACATGAGGGACATAAAGGCGCTGATGCCCACTAACGAATACAGGCCAGTGTAGCCCACAAAGACGATAGCCCCGATCGTACAAAGCGCGGCGCAGCAACCATATATGGTAAGCAACAATCGCGAGTTGACGTACTTGATGAGATAGGTGCTGACAAAGCGGCTACATAGGAAGAGGGTCATTGCCACGATATTGTAGCGCTGCGCGGTGGCTTTGTCTATGCCCAGGTTGTCGGCATAGTGAATGATGAACGTCCACGTCATGATTTGCGCCGCCACGTAAAACACTTGCGCCACAACGCCTTCGCGATAGACACTGTTACGCCACAAGCGACCGAGCGTGCCTGCACCGCCTACACTGCCCTGCACGGTGCCATGCTGCGGCATTTTCTTCAGCGCGATGACGACGAAGACCACCAGCACAACAAGTCCCAAGGCGACGTAGGGGTCGCGTATCACAGCGAGGTCGTGCAGACGTATGTCGGCTTTCTCGGCTGCTGAGAGCGTGGAGAAAATCACTTCTCCCTTCTCATCACGAACGTCAGAGATGAGGTTGGGCAATACGATTTGTGAAGCGACAGCCATACCGCAGAGCGAGCCTAAGGGGTTGAAGGCCTGCGAGAGATTGAGCCGGCGGGTAGCGTTCTCCTTGCTCCCTAATGACAGGATGAAGGGATTGGCCGTGGTCTCGAGAAAGGCTAAGCCGAAGGTGAGGATATAGAGCGAGCAACAGAAGAACGCGAAGCTCTGCATCTGTGCGGCGGGAATAAAAAGAAAAGCACCAACGGCATAGAGTCCCAGTCCGAGCAGAATGCTACGCTTGTAGCTATACTTACGAATGAAGAGCGCGGCAGGAAGAGCCATCGTGGCATAGCCTCCGTAGAAGGCGAACTGCACGAGCGACGCTTTGGACGCGGAGAGTTCCATGAGCGTTTGGAAAGCGGCCACCATCGGGTTGGTGATGTCGTTGGCAAAGCCCCATAGTGCAAAGAGCGACGTGATGAGTATGAAAGTCAGCAAGTATTTTCGCTCCACTAACGGAGCGGCTGCCTTGCTCGAAGAATCGGTATTCATGGATATGTGGTTCAAGGTCGTTTTCACGGAATGTCAGCGTACTGATGAAGGACAAGCGCTCTGCAACTTTGTTCTGCACAGATTGCTTGACGCAAGAGTGCGTATACCATATTTAATATATATAAGACAAGACTCTCAAGACGCGGCGGATGGTGCGCGTCGTATCAGTCTTCGTCTATCGGCAAGATGCGCCACGTGCCAGGATGACACAATAGCTCATCGGTGCCAAAGGTAACCGTTCCGCTACTTGTGGCTTCGAGCACGCGGCCATCGGGTTGACGCAGGAGCAAAGTGCCTGATATATAGTTATATCCAGGCACGGGCTGCACGGCTTTTTCGATGCTGAGATGGGCTATACGCACTTGCGGATTGGCCACGTTGACAAAGGTGAAGCGTCCATCGGCCTCGGCCTCGCAGAGCCATTCCTCGGCCTCGGTGTGCTGCGGTGTGTAGTGCAGATGAAGGCCTTCGCCCTCTTTGGCATAGAGCGTACTGCCCTCATACTTGGCGAGATACCAGCTGCTGGCTGAGACGATGCGATAGGTCGTGCCAGCAATGGGCAGCGCAACGGGGGCTTGCTTATAGGCGGCCAAGGCGGCAGGCAGATTTCTTGACGACAATGCGCGGCGCAACTTTGCGACTTGTTTGGCAGCGGGATAACCAGGCTGCCCCACCCTACTCTCGCGCAAGATGGTTTGCGCCTCCACGCGTGCGCTGTCGAGCGGTGTGCGCTCGGTAGGCTCGAAGTAGTGACGAGCGTAGGTATAGCCCATCACGTCGAGGATTTCGTCGTGGCTCTGTAGGCGTTGGTAGAACGAGGTCCAGTCTTTCTCGCCCTCGCTGAGCCATCCATTCTCGGCCACGGCCAATAGGCGAGGCAACATCTGGTACTCGGCCTGCGCATTGCTGCTGCAACTCTCTGTCCACAGATTGGCCTGCGTACCTATGCAGTATTGCTCACGACCCGCTATGCGCGCCACGGGATTCATGCGGTAGATGCCCTCGACGGTGTTGACATCGAGCGGGCCGTATCCACCTTGATACACCTCGCAGACATCTGCATCCTCGGGCTTCATCTGGATGAGGTCGAGATACATGGGATAGTTGGGGACGCTGATGCACTGAAAGCCACGCGCTGCGGCTTGTTCGGTGAAGTCGAGACCGCGCCAACACATGATGATGGGGCGAATGCTGTTGCTGTCGTTCCAATGTGCCAAGAGTTCGTCCCACACGATGATGTCGCGACCATACGTTGTCTTGAGCCATGAACCTAACTCCTCGACCAACCACGACTGGAGTTCGTCCACACCGCTGAGTCCGTTGTCGGCCACACGCTGTAGGCAAAGCGGGTTGTCGCGCCACTGATCGGTGGGACACTCATCGCCACCGAGATGGATGTAGGGATAGGGAAAGACTTCACAGAGATGACTCAGCACGCACTTCAGAAAGTCTATCACATGGTCGTCGCCGACATTGAGAACCTCCTTTGAAACACCTTGATGCACACGCACACTGACTTGCTGCGTAGGGTTACAGCCCAACTCGGGATAGGCCGCTACGGCAGCTACCATGTGTCCAGGCAAATCTACTTCGGGGATGATTTCTATATGCAGGTTCTTGGCGTAGGCCACAATCTCGCGGAGGTCGTCGAGGGTGAAGTACATGCCCTCCCCGTAGCGTGTATCGTCGTAGAAGAA
>JAFVCB010000005.1 GCA_017479555.1 Bacteroidaceae bacterium
CAGTTTGTAAGAACTAAGCCTAAGTTTATACACGTTTAGCCTAAATTCATAGAATATGTTCGTTGCCGTTACAAATCTATCGCATCTTCAGAAAGAAATCGAGCATTTCGCTCCATTCTCCCTGCTGAACGGCAAATGTGCGCAAACGTTTTGCCAAATGGTAGATAATGCGTAATTTCGCGGCTGAACCTTATTTTGAATGTAGAAATCCATGTCATTTATTAGTACATTGTTTAAACGAAAACCCAAGGCCAACGAGCAAGGTTGGAGAGTGGGAGGCATCGAAGACTTCATGATGCTCATCCGCGTCTACTACCAAAGCTTGATGGCTTCCAACCTTGGGATCACCAATATGGCTGCCTTGCCCGACCTGCGTGTGTTCAAACAGACGCTTCACGTCCCTACTGCTGGCAACCGTTTGGGAGTGAGTGAGCGCAACCGCAGTCGCAAGATGCTCATCGACATCTACGGACTCAGCGAGGGCTTTTTCAAAGAGATAGATAGCAGCGTCAAGAAGAATTGTCGCAACATGCAGAGCATGCAACGCTATCTGTACCAGTTCCAAGGCTTCTCGCAAGAGTTGATGATGCTCATGGGCAACCTGATGAAATGGAAGTTTCGTCTGCCAGGCTTTATGAAAGGCACGCTACGCGCCATGACGGAACGCACCGTGAAGGATATCCTGACCAAGAACAGCTGGAAAGACAGTGGTGTGCGCCAAGCCGTGGCTAATATCCGCGCTGGCCAAGCCGCGTTGGGCTATTCAGCAGAGTGGATGACCGAGTACGTGTACAATGTCGTGATACTTGCTAAGAAAGAACCCAAAGCTGAGGATAAAGCGCCCAATAAGTAAGCATCTTTAGCGCACGCCAAACACAAAGGGCTGACACGTAGCCAACGCTGTGCTTCCACCATCGCAGCAGCGATGAACCATCTCCACGGTAGTACGCAACACATTCCATTTCCTACCTACCGCGTGCGCCCCGAAACCGATTGTCGTAGAGACCGCCACCCGTAGCTACATTGCGCTTACCATTAGCTCCGATGCGCTACCGCTATTGAGCCACGAAGCCCCATCCTTGTACTTCTCACCTCCCTTTACCTCAACCCTATGGAAGCCGAAATCCCCGTTTCCGTGCAAGAGTTAGCCACTCGCGTGCGCGCCCTGATGCTCAACTATGAACGCTTGCGGGCAGAGAACGAAGAGATGCGCCGTAGTTTGGAAGCCTCGCGGCTTACTATTGAGGAGGACAAAGCGTTGATTAAACAGTTGAAGAGCCAAATCTCATCGCAACGTCTTGCGCAGTCCATCGCCTTGGGCGATGCCGAAATCAAGCAAGCTGAGGCGCGTCTCAACCGCATGATACGCGAGGTAGATAAGTGTATAGCCTTGATGGGATAAGTCCGAAGCCATAGCCAGTGCAAAGCCCCTGTGCATACCGATTGCCCATATAGGCATCTCGAAACCCACCACAGGCTCAACCACACCGAGAGATGAACGACGACAAGATACAGATTAAGATAACCATAGGGCGCATGGTGATACCCCTCACCGTACCCTTGGCGCGCGAAGCCATCTATCGTGATGCCGCACATGCCATCAACGATAAGCTCAACCGCTATCGCACGAGGTATCCCGACCAAGGCGATGAACGCTATCTCTCTATCGTGCTCTTAGACTTCGCCGTGCGCGCACTCCAAGCAGAGCAGTCGGCAGACGTAGAGCCTTACGAGAAAATGATACAAACACTCAACGAAGAACTCACACAGTTGCAAGCCAAGAGAGGATAGGTAGAAGAAATCATCTGCATCCTGCTTGCAAGCGTGTACAAAGATACAATAAACCCACCCAACAAACCACAACACAACTATGTTAGTAAATATAATTGTCGGCATAGCCGCCGTCATCATAGGTTGCACAGCAGGCTACTTCCTGTTTCGCTACGTTGTGAACGGAAAGTACCATGCAGCCCTCGCTGAAGCCGAGCGTGAGGCCGAAGTGATGAAAGAGAAAAAGCTCCTTGAGGTCAAAGAGAAATTCCTCAACAAGAAAGCTGAACTCGAAAAGGAAGTACAACAGCGCGGTCAAAAGATAGCCCAAATCGAGAACAAACTCAAGCAACGCGAGATGAGCCTCAGTCAGCGTCACGAAGACTTGGCGCGCCGCAAACAAGAGCTCGACAATCGCCAGCAGCGACTCGATGGGCAGAAAGCTGCGTTGCAGAAGAAAGAAGAAGAACTCTCGAAGTTGCAGGTCAAGGAACGTGCCAAACTCGAAGAGCTCAGCGGACTCACCGCCGAAGAGGCCAAGACACGTCTGATAGATGCCATGCGCGACGAAGCCCGTACCGAAGCGCAGTCGCTCATCAACGAGATGATAGACGACGCCAAGATGACAGCCAACAAGGAGGCTAAGAAAATCATCATACAGAGCATGCAGCGCGTGGCCTCCGAGACAGCCATCGAGAACAGCGTCACAGTGTTCCACATCGACAGCGACGAAGTGAAAGGCCGCATCATTGGACGCGAAGGCCGCAACATACGCGCCCTCGAAGCCGCCACAGGTGTGGAAATCGTGGTGGACGACACGCCCGAAGCCATCGTCATCAGTGCTTTCGACCCCGTTCGCCGCGAGATAGCGCGTTTGGCCTTGCACCAACTCATTGCCGATGGTCGCATACACCCCGCACGCATCGAAGAAGTGGTGTCGAAGGTGCGCCATCAAGTCGAAGAAGAAATCGTCGAGACCGGTAAGCGCACCGCCATAGACCTTGGCATACACGGTCTGCACCCCGAACTGATACGCATCGTGGGTAAGATGAAGTATCGTTCCAGCTATGGTCAGAACCTGCTGATGCACGCCCGCGAAACCGCCAATCTCTGCGCAGTGATGGCCGCAGAATTAGGTCTCAACACCAAGAAAGCCAAGCGCGCAGGCTTGCTCCACGACATCGGAAAAGTACCCGACGAGGAGAACGACATGCCCCACGCACTCTATGGCGCAAAACTTGCCGAGAAGTACAAAGAAAAGCCAGAGATTTGCAATGCCATTGGCGCCCACCACGATGAGATGGAGATGGAAACGCTCATCGCTCCCATCGTGCAAATATGCGATGCCATCAGCGGCGCACGTCCAGGTGCGCGCCGCGAGATTGCTGAGGCATACGTCAAGCGTCTCAACGACTTAGAGAGCATTGCGATGAGCTATCCAGGAGTTATCAAGACCTATGCCATACAGGCAGGTCGCGAGCTGCGTGTCATCGTTGGTGCAGACAAGATAGACGATACGCAGATTGATGCGCTGAGCGCCGACATCGCCTTGCGTATACAAAACGAAATGACCTATCCCGGACAAGTCAAGATAACAGTCATTCGCGAGACGCGTGCGGTAAGTTTTGCCAAGTAGTACACTCCGCCGCTTCCCTACTTGCGTATAAAAAATATTTGTCTCAGCCCTTATAAGCCTATGCTTCGCCCGTTCTCGAAACATTATCTGTCGTGGCATCTACGTGCTTGGCTGCGTGCCGTGTGCCTCACAGCGGTGCTGTTGAGCCTCTTGCCTTCGCGGGCGCAAGATGCGCTGTTTCGTGCCACAGAGAACGTGGAGTATTCGTTGGAACTCGGCGTGAGTAGTGCCGTGCATCGCAATCCGTTCTGGCTGCAGGCCAATCGGCACGGGCTTTCCAGTGTGAAAAATCAGAATGGCTATGCCTTGGTCGGTGTTTTTCGTGAGGCAGAGACCGACAACGACTATATGTGGAACATAGGCTACGGTGCAGAACTTGGTGTGGCCTATGGCTTCACGTCTATTCCCGTCGTGCAACAGCTCTATGGCGACTTGCATTTCAAGCAGTTCAATCTCTCAGTGGGAAGCAAGGAACGCCCCATGGAGCTGAAGAACAATCGTCTCAGCTCAGGCTCTCAAACCTTAGGCATCAATGCGCGTCCTATTCCACAGGTGCGCATCGAAGTACCCAACTGGTGGAACATCGTGCCCCGCTGGAAGTGGTTGGCAGTGAAGGGACACTTCGGGTACGGTATACTCACCGACACATGGTTCGAAGACAGTTATCTCAACGCGGGTGTTCACCACGTGCGCTGGCCGCTCTTTCACTCCAAGGCGGGCTACGTGCGTTTGGGACAAAAAGAGCGTTTCCCCGTTGTGTTAGAGGGTGGACTCGAATGGGCTACACTCTTCGGTGGAAAAGCCAAGAACGTGAGCGATGTCCCTGGCAACAACTACTCTATGGGTTATGGCCCTATGAATTTCGTGAAGGCCATATACGGAGGAGGCAGTGACAAAAGCGATGGTGTGTATGCCAATGCCGCAGGCAACACCCTCGGCAGTTGGCTGCTGCGCGTAACGGGATATGTGGGAGGATGGACACTCAGTGCATACGCCGACCACTTCTTTGAAGACCACTCACAACTCTTCCTCGAATACGGATGGCGCGATGCCCTAATAGGTTTGGAGGTGACACCGCCCCGCAACCCCTTTATCAGTAGCTTGGTGTATGAATACATCACGACAAAAGACCAGTCTGGAGCTGTATATCACGACCATACCGAAACCGTACCCGACCAGATTAGCGCGGTAGACAACTACTACAACCACAACGCTTACAGTGGATGGATGCATTGGGGACAGCCGCTCGGTAACCCACTCTACTACACCGCGCTCTATAGCGACGATGGTACATTGTCTATTAAAGGCAATCGTTTCACAGGTCACCACATCGGACTGGAGGGTAAGCCCACCGATCAATGGTCGTATCGCATACTCTATACCCATACCAAGAGTTGGGGAACTTATGCCCAACCCTTTGCCGAAACCCGCCAAAACAATAGCTGGTTGCTCGAAGTGGCCTATCAAGCCAAGGAATCCACACGACGCAACTTCCTCAGTTATCAGCGTGAGCGCAGTTTCTGGAAAGGATGGCATATTGCAGCAGGGCTGGCCATTGACCGCGGTCAACAGATAGGCCGCAACACTGGCGTGCAGATAACCCTTTCCAAACGTGGTTGGCTCACCTATTAAATGCTCAGACCGATGATTTCCCTATCTCGTCACACGATACGCCTATTGCTCACCTTTCTTGTGGTGAGTACGACGCTCCTGTCTTGCCAAAAATACAGCAATGAAGACTATGAGGGACAATGGCAACTCATAGAGATAGCAGAGAGCGACGGCACGTCAGCTCAAGATGTGAAACCTTATCAAATCTATTGGCGCTTGCAATTGGGGCTGATACAAATCATGAGTACGGGCTTAGAAGAGGAGCGCAATCCTGGTGAAATTATCGCGCGATTCCAAGTGGAGCAGGGGCAGCTGCAAATCACCTCCGTATACTGGAGTCTCCGCGAAGCCGATATCCCACTTGTCGAAGCTGAGGAATTTGCGCGCATCGCTATTTACGGCATCTCTTCAGCACCTGAAACTTTTCAGATTATAGAGATGAATACCTCGCGCATGGTGCTTCAGTCGTCAGCCCATAGACTGACATTTCGCAAATTCTGACGCACAGACTTGCTTTTTTCTATCTCAAAAGCGCCATAACTCTTGCAAAATGTAAGAAATCACTTGTATTTGCTTTCATTTGCACGTGCCTTGTGCTACTTTTGACATTCCAAACGACACGAATAATTGTTATGCAACGAACTATAGACTTTGCAAAAAGTGGGGGCTTGGTGCCTGCCATCGTTCAGGACGCTGTGACACGCAACGTATTGATGATGGGATATATGAATGAGGAAGCGTATAAGAAAACCTTGCTTACCAAGCGTGTCACCTTTTTCAGTCGCTCACGTCAGAGCCTCTGGACCAAGGGCGAGACAAGTGGAAACTATTTAGACTTGGTGAGCATCAAGGTAGACTGCGACGGCGATACACTCTTGGTGCAAGCCCATCCGCATGGTCCAGTATGCCACACGGGTAGCGACACGTGTTGGGACGAAGCCAACGAAGCCAATCCGTTGCTGTTCCTCACCGAATTGCAGAACTTTATAGAGCGCAGACACGAAGAAATGCCCGAGGGTTCGTATACCACCAGTCTGTTCCGCGACGGACTCAACAGAATGGCGCAGAAAGTGGGCGAGGAGGCTTTAGAAGCTGTCATCGAAGCCGTCAATGGCAGTAATGAACGCCTTGTTTACGAGGGAAGCGACCTGTTCTACCACCTCATCGTGCTACTCACGGCCAAAGGACTTCGTATCGAAGACTTGGCTGCCGAACTGAGGGAGCGCCATGAGCCTGGCTGGAAAAAGCACTAACCGCAGAGGGACGACGGACATCAACGCGTCTTGATGGTTAGATTGTCTACCCCCCCAAGTCTTAAAAGAAATCTCTGCATCAAACACCTGCCTAAATGAAGGCAAGGGCTTTTAACTATAGCACGCCATAGACAGCATTTGTCTATGCATTGATTAGCGTCTTTATCAACACCTCTTGATATGAAAATCTTAAAATTTGGAGGCACATCAGTCGGGACTCCCGAACGCATGAAAGATGTGGCCAAACTTATCAGCGACGGCAGTCGCAAGATTGTGGTGCTGAGTGCCATGTCAGGCACTACCAATAGCCTTGTTGAGATAGCCGACTATATGCGCAAGCGCAACGTAGAATCGGCAGGAGCTATGATAGGGCATCTGCGTAGCCGTTACAAGAAACATATCCCCAATCTCTACGATACCGATGAGGGCAAACAGAAGTGTGAAGACTTTTTCAAGGAAGAGTTCATCACCCTTCAGCGCTTGGCAAGCCAAGATTTCAGCGAGACCACCGAGAAAGCCATCTTGGCGCAGGGCGAGATACTCAGCACGCACATGCTCACTTTCTATCTGCAAGAACAGGGCATACGTGTGCGCCTAATTTCTGCGCTGGACTACATGCGCATAGATGCCGATGCAGAGCCCATGATGATGCCCATCTACGACTATTGGAGTAAGTTGCTGGCAGAAGACACCGAGACCGAAGTGTTCCTCACACAGGGTTTCATTTGTCGCAATGCGCAGGGTGAGATAGACAACCTGCAACGTGGAGGCTCGGACTATACCGCCTCGCTGATAGGAGCAGCCCTTCACTTAGAAGAAATTCAGATATGGACCGACATAGATGGTATGCACAACAACGATCCTCGTTTTGTAGAAGGCACACGCCCCGTGCGTCAGTTGCATTTTGAGGAAGCAGCCGAGTTGGCCTACTTTGGTGCGAAGATACTCCATCCCACTTGTATTCAGCCCGCGCGCTATGCTGGTGTACCCGTGCGCTTGCTCAATACGATGCAGCCCGATGCCCCAGGTACATTGATCAATAACGTGATGCAACCTGGTGTCATCAAAGCCATTGCCGCTAAGGACAATATCACAGCTATCAAGGTGGTATCCAGCCGAATGCTTTTAGCTACAGGTTTCTTGCGTCGTATATTTGAGATTTTTGAGCGATATAAAACCAGCATTGACATGGTTGCCACGTCTGAGGTGGGCGTGTCGTTGAGTATTGACAACGACAGCCGATTGACACCTATCGTGGAAGAACTCAAGAAAGTGGGTACTGTAGAAGTTGACCAAGACATGTGTATCATCTGCGTAGTAGGAGACTTGGTGCGCGAGAACAAAGGTTTCTTGGGGCATATCACGTCTGCCTTTAGCGATGTCGCCATACGCATGGTTTCTTACGGCGGCTCTAATCACAATGTCTCTTTCTTGGTACGTAAGGAAGATAAACAGAAGACGCTACAAGCACTCAGCGATACGCTCTTCACAGATTAGTATAACGAAAACAGCTTACCGTGTAGCGCGTATGCTTTACAGCGAGTGCTGCCGTATTCTATAATTCCTCGTCCTCTTGATATCAAATAATGAATCAAGGATAGAAGACTTCAAACGCTTTTTCCTTCAACCTAAAACACTTTATATGCCCCAGACACCATTCTACTACTACGACTTGGCACTTTTGGAACGCACGCTGGATGCCTTACAAGCCGCCATACGACCTGACGACCCGTTTTGTGTACACTATGCTTTCAAATCGTGCTACAATGCAGATGTGGCTCGCACCATCTGTGCGCGTGGTTTGGGGGCTGACTGTGTGAGCGAGGGAGAGGTAAAACGCTTGTTAGAGCTTGGATTTCCAGCTGAGAAACTCGTTTTCGCAGGCGTAGGTAAAACCGATGAGGCTATCGACCTCGGCCTGCAAGCAGGTATAGGAGCGTTCAACGTGGAGAATCTGCAAGAACTCGAAGTCATCAGTGAACGCGCAAAGGCTTTGGGTAAGACGGCTCGCGTAGCCTTTCGTATCAATCCCAATGTGGATGCACATACCCACGAGAAGATAACTACAGGACTTCCTGAAAATAAATTTGGAATAGCGCTTGAGGATACGCTCGCAGCCATCGAACGCGCACATGAACTGCCAGGCATCTCATTTATAGGCCTACATTTCCACATCGGCAGTCAGGTGCTTGATGCCACACTGTTTGCTCCGCTATGTGCGGTTATCAACCAGTTGCAGGACGACATAGCGGCGGCCGGATTCAGCCTGTCTTATATCAATGTGGGTGGCGGTCTTGGTGTGGACTATGAGGATCCCCATGGACATCCTATTCCCGATTTTGAAAGCTATTTTGAGGTATTCAGACAAGGCATACGCCTTAAAGAGGGGCAGCAATTGCACTTCGAGTTAGGGCGTAGTATCACCGCGCAATGTGGTACGCTCTATACCAAGGTATTGTTTGTCAAAGAAGGTAAAGAGAAGCGTTTCGTCATACTCGATGCAGGATTTACCGATTTAGTACGTGTGGCGATGTATGGTGCGTATCATCATATCGAAAATGTGAC
>JAFVCB010000032.1 GCA_017479555.1 Bacteroidaceae bacterium
CTTGGCATCTTCCTCGTCGAGCTGCGGCTTGGCATCGTGTACAGCCATGACGCGAGCAAAGATACGGGCATCGAGCGCGAGTTCGGTATGGTGACGTGCTATGATGGGCGACATCTTCTCGCACAGCGCATCTATTTCGTCGTTGGTGCAAGCACAGAATATATTCGAGAGTAGCGTGTGTGCCTCGGCGAGGAGCTTACCGCTTCGTTCGAGAGGGAGTATCGTGTTCTCAAACGTGGGTTGTGCCGTTTGGGTGGCTATTTGTTCGATTTCCTCACGGTGGATTTCCATGCCCCGAAGCAGGGCTTGCTCGATATCGGCTGCAGTGATGGAGTTAAAAGGAAAGGTCTCGTGCGGAGTGGTAAAGGGTTCAAGCAGTGGATTGTGCGACATAGAATGATATCAAGTGGGAGTAAAAACTTTTTGGTACGAGATACAGTATACAATATATATTATATGGTACAGCGTGCATGGCTTACGCACCAAAAGGCACCGCTTACGTGAGCGTAGCTCAAGCATAGGGCATTGTGGCAAGTGCGAACAACGATGACGGGTATACGCTGTCGGACGCTGGGCTAACCTTTACGCTCGTACAGGAAACAAAGGGTGTATTTAGAAGACCCCGCTCTGGTTGATTTCCTCAAACTCTTTGCCCAAGTTCAGATTGAGATACACTTTATACAATAGGGGTGCCCACAACGCTGTCTCCTCAGGCATGAGTGCTCGGAAGCGTTCCAAGTAGGGACGCGCCTGCGTATAGAATGCTGCCTGACGGTTCTTGGCTGATTTATAGAGTGAGGAACGTGTTTGGGCGGGCAGCTGCACGTGTTCTGCTTGCTCTACATAGTAGTAGCCCAACACATAATAGGCTTCGGCGCTACACGTGTCGGCTTCGACGAGTCGTTCGGCGGCAATCTTGCTCTCTTCTATGCGTCCCAATCTGAAGAGCGACAGACACCGACACTCTAAATAGTATTTGTTGAAAGGGTCTTTGCTCAGCAGTGTGTCGGCCAACTGCAAAGATGACACGTAGTCGCCGTTGTCGATGTAGGAATTGGCTAACACGCTGAAGTAGTCTAAGCGATTGGGCTGCTCGTCAAGGGCTTGCTTGAGGAGCTGGAAATAGGTAACACTGTCGTTCTGTTGACGCGCTGCAGCGATGAGCATGTCCAGCACTTGGGCATGCATGGTTGAGTCTGCCAATAGTACGGACGAGTGTGTGCGAAGCGCATCGTACTGTCCCAGTTCGTACATCGTGCGAAACGCTAAGTAGGTATTCTCTCGATACGTTTGGGTTTGAGACAAGAGTGTGTCGCCCGTCCACATCGGGTGTTTGGGGAGGGAGAAATATTGCTCAAAGTACTTTCGTGCCTGCGCATACTGACGCTTGCCATAGTGAAATCGTCCTGCAGCACTCATATTGGGAAAATACTGCAACAGGAGTTGGGCATTCTGCTTGCGATAGGAATCTACGGTACGCCCTTTGGCGCGTTGGTCGGAAGCGATGACGGTTGTGGCCTGCTGGACTTCGGCACTGTCGCAACGCAGTATGAACTGCATCAAATCGTAGTTGGCCTGAAAGAACTGCGCGGTGTCAATGCTTTGTCCCAAATACATTTTCTCGTTGAAGCCCTCGCACAGCAACAGCTCGGACTCTATGGCATAGGCATAGAGCTTGGGGTCGTGGCTGTAGGCGCTGTCTGTCAAGAGCGTGTTGATGACGCGCAATGCCTCGCTGCCATTCTTGGCTTTGAGGGCTGTACGAATGGGTTTGTAGGCCTTGCGTGTATTGACAGGCTTTTGCGCTGCGACGTTCAGGGCAAAGGCGAAAAGCAGAAGTAGGTAGAGAACGTGTTTCAAAGTAGGAATCTCTATACGGGAGGGTTCAGTATACACCCGTGGTGTAGCCATCTGTACGACGCGAAGACGCTGGAGCGGGTCGATATGTTTGGTGCGCTCCCGCGTCTTCGCGTTGTAGGTGGAGATATGCGGTCTATATGTTTCGAAGTGGCTACGCTGTGCGTGCTATGATGGTGCTGCACAGTACGTGGGCCTCGCTGCGCTTTTGTCTGTCGCGACTAAAAGAGTTCGCCAATGGCATCGTACTTGGCTTGGTACTCTGCAGCGGTGGCTTTCTCGTCAAGGTTTTCGTAGACGATGCGCAGGTGGTTGTACACACGTTGCAGACGACGACCCCAGAGTTCGTGGTTGTCGGGAGCAACTTCGCGTGCTTTCTCAAGATATTTGCATGCCTCGAGATAGATGTCGCGAATGGTGCGCGTTTCGGACATGAAAGCCTCTTCGGTCTGGTGATTGAAGTATCCGCTGTTGAAGTGGTCGAACTCATGGTTCTCGGTGCGCGAAGCTATCTCATTGTAGTAGGTAGTACCCATATTGATATAGGCTTCGGCGTAATTCGGATTGAGTTCTATGGCACGCTGATAGGAGAGGCGCGAAGCGGCAATGTCGTTCAGAATGTCACTCTCTACAGCTCCCTTCATGAACCATGCTACGGGTTCGTTGGGCTGCTTCTGTACCATCTCGTTGACGATGGCCACGGCCTTGTCTGTCTTACCCGACACGGCGTAGTAGCTCACCAACTCGTTGAAGAAACCTACATCGCCCTCAAGCGTTGCTGCATCTACGAGTACTTGCTCCCACTTGGCACTGTCGCCGAGCTGGACGTAAGCATCCTTGAGCATGATGTAGACGTCGTGGTTGTTGAAATGTGTCTTCAAGGATGCGGGGGCTTCGCTGAAGAGACGTTCCCAATTCTTTGTCTCATAGTAGAGCAGACAGAGGTTGAAGTGGGTCTGCGAATAGCTCTCGGCGTTGAGTGCTACGAGCGAGTCGCGGTCGGCTTCGCTGAATGCGGGATTGAAAGGATAGTCTACGTATTTCTGGAAATAATCTATGGCGTGTGCTCTATCGCCGTTGCTGTAGCAGAAAATGGCTGCATAGTTGTAGAAATCCACCATGGCCATGAGGCGTTCGTGTGTGTCGGCCTCAACCTTCTTATCGACCCTGACGGGTTTGCCTTTGGCATCAACGGCCTGAGTGGCCTCGTAGCTCTTGGTATAGAAACCAACGGCTTGGTCGAGCGATGTGCAGAACACGAGTGTGTCTAAGGGTACACGCGAAGAGGCTTTCATCAGTTCGGGGGTGAAAGTCATGAGCTGTACCTGTCCCGCTTTGTTGTAGAGTTCTTGGAACTTGGTGGTCTTGGGATTGGCAATGGCTTCGTTGCATAGTGCGGCAGCCGAAGCGAGGTCGCCTTTCTGTATCAGCTCATCTATCTTGTAGAGTGCTGAGTTCTGTGCACTGGCAGCCACAGCGACTATGGCCAGGGCGAGTGTGAGCAAGTGCTTTTTCATAATGGTTTAGATTTATGCCCGACGCGGTGCTTGTTGCGCCTGCTATCTCTCACGGAGATTAGAAGAGCGTGGGTTCACCTTCGTCGGTAGCGGTTGAGTTTTCGGGATTATCTTCTGTAGGATTGGCTGGTGTAGCTTCTGCGTTTTCTGCTGTGGTGACTTCCTGCGGCTGCTGAGCTTCTTCGGTAGCTGCGGGTTCGGCGGTCGTGTCGGCAGATGCGTCTACGGGTTCTTCGTCTTCCTCACGGCCTACGGGGCACACGCGGCTGATGGTGTCGCCACGCTTTTCGAGGTTAATCACACGCACACCCTGCGTATTGCGTCCCGTAGGACGGATTTGGTCTACGTGCATGCGCAGTGCTATACCACTGGTGTTGATAATCATGAGGTCTATCTCGTCGATTACCACGTGTATAGCAACGACCTTGCCCGTCTTTTCGGTGACTTTGAGCGTGCGCACGCCTTTTCCGCCGCGTCCTGTGACGCGATAGTCTTCGACGCTACTGCGCTTGCCGTAGCCGTTCTCGCTCACGATGAAGATGGTCTCGCGCTCGGGATGGTTGATGGCTATCATACCTACTACGGCATCCTGTCCGTCTTCGTCGAGTCGAATGGCTCTCACACCCGTGCTGACGCGTCCCATGGGGCGTACGCGGTCTTCGTTGAAGCGTATGGCGCGACCGTTGCGATTGGCCAACACGAGTTCGTTCTCGCCGTTGGTGAGAATAACACTCACTACGGAGTCTTCGGGACGTATATTGATGGCTTGAATACCGTTTGCGCGGGGGCGTGCATAGTGGGATAGACAAGTTTTCTTGACCAATCCCATGCTGGTGGCAAAGCATACGTAGTGGCTCATGCAGAACTCGGGGTCGTTCAGCTTGCGTATCTGCAGGCACGCACTGACGCTGTCGCCTGCTTCGATTTGCAGGAGATTCTGTATGGCGCGTCCCTTTGAGGTCTTGTTGCCTTCGGGGATATCGTATACTTTGAGCCAGTAGCAGCGGCCGCGTGAGGTGAAGAAGAGCATCGTGTTGTGCATCGTGGCATGATAGAGATGCTCTATGAAATCTCCGTCGCGCGATGAGCTGGCACGGCTACCCATGCCGCCACGTGCTTGATGGCGATATTCGCTAAGGGGCGTACGCTTGATGTATCCCAAGTGAGAGAGTGTGATGACCATCTCGTCGTCGGCATAGAAGTCCTCGGGATTGAACTCTTCGGCACTGAGCTGAATTTCAGTGCGTCGAGCGTCGCCGTACTTCTCTTTGACTTCGAGCAGATCGTCTTTCATCACTTGGCGACACACGCTGTCGTCGTTGAGAATGCTGTTGTAGAAAGCAATACGCTTTGTAAGTTCTTCGTACTCTTGGTGCAACTTCTCTTGCTGCAGACCTGTGAGTTGCGCCAAGCGCATATCGACGATGGCTTTTGCTTGGACTTCATCGAAGCTAAAGCGTTTCATCAGTCGCTCTTGCGCTTCGGCGGGCGTGCGTGAGGCACGGATGGTGTGTACTACCTCGTCGATGTTGTCGCTCGCAATGATGAGTGCATCGAGTATGTGAGCGCGCTCCTGTGCCTTGCGCAGGTCGAACTGCGTGCGACGTATGGTGACTTCGTGGCGATGCTCTACGAAGTTGCTGATGCAGTCGCGCAGCGTGAGGAGTTTGGGACGACCATGCACCAGTGCGATACAGTTCACGCTGAAGCTGGTTTGCAGGGCTGTCATCTTGAAGAGTTTGTTGAGCACTACGCCTGTGTTGGCATCGCGCTTGACATCTACCACGATGCGCAGTCCCTCGCGGTCGCTCTCATCGTTGACATTGGATATACCATCGAGTTTCTTCTCGCCTACGAGTTGGGCAATGTGGCGAATGAGCTCAGCCTTGTTCACACCGTAGGGTATCTCGGTGACGATAATCTTGTCGTGGGTCTGCGTGGTCTCGATTTCTGTTTTGGCGCGTATGATGATACGGCCTCGACCCGTCTCGTAGGCATCTCTGACGCCTTGCATACCCATGATGTAAGCTCCCGTGGGGAAGTCGGGGGCTTTGACGTAGTGCATCAGCCCTTCAACGTCGATTTCAGGATTATCTATATAAGCCACACAACCGTCAATCACTTCGGAGAGGTTGTGCGTAGGTATATTCGTAGCCATACCCACTGCGATACCGCTTGCTCCGTTGACCAACAGATTGGGTATACGCGTAGGCATCACGGTAGGCTCTGTGAGCGTGTCGTCGAAGTTGTTTTGCATGTCGACGGTCTCTTTCTCGATGTCCTGCATCATAGCTTCGCCGAGCAGAGAGAGACGTGCTTCGGTGTAACGCATAGCGGCGGCGCTGTCACCGTCCATCGAGCCGAAGTTACCTTGTCCATCGACCAGCGTGTAGCGCATATTCCAGTCTTGCGCCATGCGCACCAGCGCGCCGTAAACGCTGCTGTCGCCGTGTGGGTGGTACTTACCTAAGACTTCACCTACGATACGTGCACTTTTCTTAGTGGGTTTGTCGTGTGTGTTTCCAATCTGATCCATACCGTAGAGGATGCGGCGATGCACGGGTTTGAAACCGTCGCGCACATCGGGCAACGCACGCGCTACGATAACGGACATGGAGTAGTCAATATAGGAAGAACGCATTTCTTCCTCAATATTGACGTTGATTATTCTGTCATCAAATGCCATTTATAGTGGGTGTATTTGTTTTTGTGTCCTAAAAAATGCGTACAAAAGTATAAAAAAAAACCTATTTGCGCGCGATTTGCGCGATTTTACTGCGTTGTGCAGGGGTTTTGAAGCCCGTTTTAATGTTTTTTGACGAAACTGCAGTTGTTTGTCTGTCGGCATTCACACTTTTTTGCGTACCTTCGCATCAAATTGCTAATAGGCTATGAATCACGCACAGATTGACCCGCTGGGTATCATCAACAAATACTATCCCGAAGAGAACGAGCTGAAAAACATCTTGCTCACACACAGTCGCAGCGTAGCCGCACGCGCCGTAAAAATAGCTGACGACCGGCCGTATCTTGGCTTGAATCGTCAGTTTCTCTACAACGCTGCCATGCTGCACGACATCGGCATCTTCCTCACCGATGCCCCCGGCATAGCGTGCATGGGGTCTGAACCTTATCTGCTCCATGGCCGATTGGGGGCGGAGCTCATGCGTCGCGAGGGATTGGAGGCCTATGCCCGGGTGTGCGAGCGTCATACGGGGGCAGGACTGACTCGCGAACAGATCATCAGCGAACGGCTTCCCCTACCCCACCAAGACTTTCTGCCCGAGACCGAAGAGGAATGCGTCATTTGCTACGCCGATAAGTTCTATTCCAAGTCGCATTTGGCACGCACGAAGACCAAGGCGGAGGCCGTGCGAAGCCTACAAAAGTTTGGGCAGCAGGGCGTAGACCGCTTTCTACAATGGGCGCAGCGCTACGAAGATTAGCCACGGGCTGCAGCATCTGCGAGGGCGCAAAACGGTTGAACCATGCAGCGCGCCGCCTGTGCTGATGCAGCGTGCGTGCCGTACAATGCAAAATGTAGCACCAAGGAGAAAGCACCGACAAGGACAAAGGCTGAAGACCGCACATAGGCTTCAGCCTTTTCTTCTGCCAGACAAAGAAAATGACCTATACGCACAAAGAAATCAGGCGGATAGGTCGAATATTTATCGTACTGCGCCAGCGTTTTCCACCGCAAGCCGCAGATTTTGTCGCAGCACAAATAGATTTTATAAATTTAGGCTTAGTTTGTAAAAACTTAGGCTTAACGTACAAAAATTTAGGCTAAATTTTCACAAACTTAGCCTAAGTTTATAATTTGCATAGGGAGGTCGAAAAATAGCTGTCGGCAGGGCGAAGAAAATGAGTCCAATACCGCACGATTTGTGTCGGCAAAGAGAATCGCATCTTCGACCTTCCCTGCGATACCATTCAGCACGCACAATCGACGACATCGGCACGGCCTGTTAGCTACATCAAATAGTCTGTTAGCTCCATCGGTACGCACTTTCGGCGACATCGGCACGGCCCGTTAGCAGCATCGGCATACAGGGGAAAACGTGCGGCACACGCAGCGAATTGCAACCCGTATATGCAACGCGAGAACCTACGACGCGTAGTACTTCTTCTCAGCTGCGGCGAGCGTGTTGAGCATCAACATACAAATGGTCATAGGACCGACACCGCCAGGTACGGGTGTGATGGCGGCTACAACGTCTTTGACGGCTTCAAAATCGACATCTCCGCTGAGCCTGTAGCCTCGTTCGCGCGACGAATCGGGTACACGTGTGGTACCCACATCAATGACGACGGCTCCAGGTTTCACCATGTCGGCGGTGACAAAGGCGGGACTACCGATGGCAGCAATGATGATGTCGGCGCGTCGGCACTCAGCCTTGAGGTCCTCGCTGTGGGAATGGAGCACAGTGACTGTAGCATCGCCGTAGTTCTTCTGCATCATCAGCGAAGCCATGGGTTTGCCTACGATATTGCTTCGGCCCAGCACCACACAGCGTTTGCCGCGTGTAGGGATGGCGTAGCGGCGCAACAATTCTATGATGCCCAGCGGTGTAGCACTGATGTAGCAGGGCAGACCTATTGCCATCCTACCGACATTGACGGGGTGGAAACCGTCTACGTCCTTGCGATAGTCGATGGCCTCAATGATACGCTGCTCGTTGATGTGTTTAGGTAGAGGTAGCTGCACGATGAAGCCATCGATGTCGGGGTTGGTATTGAGCGAAGACACGCACTGCAGCAGTTCGTCCTCTGTGACATCGTCTTCGTAGCGTATGAGTGTGCTCTCGAAGCCACACGCTTTGCAGGCCAAGACTTTGTTTTTGACATAGGTCTCACTGCCACCATCGTGCCCTACGAGTACGGCGGCTAAGTGTGGGCGCTTGCCGCCCGAAGCTACGATTTCGGCCACGCGGGCAGCAATCTCTTGCTTGATGGCTGCTGCGGTAGATTTTCCGTCGATGAGTTGCATGTGTAAGGAATTGGGGGAATGGGCTGTGTGCATCGGTTGGTCTGGGGACTATGACGTACTTATTTCTTCTGAACAAAAACGTACGGTCTACCTCATTCAAGGAAATAATGGCTGCGACTGAGGCACACAGGGGAATTGTGGATATAGAAAAACGAATGCGCAAAACGGCAAGCCCTCCTGCCGCGAGTGGGTGAGGCAGGAGGGCTTGGCGATATTATTTATTACAATGGTTGAAGAAGTCGATGGCTTCGAGTTCTTTGCGAAGCTGCACCTCCTCTTCGTCGGTCACGTTCTGGAAGGGCGTGCGATTGGGGCCAAGGTCTAAGCCGATGAGTTTCATGATGCGCTTGCCGCCCACGATGTTGCCTCGGAAGTGGCAGATGACGTCGATGACGTCTTGCGCATAGTTCTGCAACTCGCGTGCTTTCTCCAAGTCGCCTTTCTCCCACGCTTCGATGATGCCCACGAGACAACGGCCATTGTAGTTGGTCGTGCCGCCGATGCCTCCCTGCGCACCGCCCATGGCCAGGCACGGGAGTATGGTCTCGTCCTGTCCGTGGAGCATATCGAACTTGCCCTCGCCGTAGCGACGACAGCGATTGTACTCATAGAGGCTCTCAAAGGTATACTTGATGCCCGCGAAGTTGGGTATGCGTCCGTCCACGGCTTTCAAGAAGTCGTACATGGAGAGATAAGCGCCGTTGAAGGCGGGGATATGATAGAAATAGAAAGGCAGTTGAGGCGCACCGCAGGCTATCTCTTCGCAGTACTTCACCAACTCCTCGATGCGACCCACCTTGGGGAAAGGAGGAGCCATCGCACCAATGCCCCAAGCGCCTATGGCCTGAGCATGTTCGGCCAGACGGCGCGACGACTTCACGCAGGTGCTGCCCACATGCACGATAACCTTGAAGTCGGCGGGCACAGCTTTCACCCACGCCTCGGCAAGCTCTTTGCGCTCCTCTTCGGTGAGCATATAGCCCTCACCGCTCGAACCGTTGATGAACACACCTTTGAGCCCGTTGCGCGCCAACAAGGCAGCGTATTCGGGGATTACACTTAAGTTTAGCTCTCCTTTGCTGTCGAAAGGCGTAAATGGCGCATCGATCAGCCCTTTGATTTTTTCCATAAAAAATATAGTTGATTGGATAGATATCTGAAACGCGCTGGCAAAAGTAAGAAAAAACGATGAAAACAAGCCAACTCCTACACTTTGCGTACAAAAATAGCATGTAGAACACGATATTTTGGGCTTTCGCAGAAAAAACTTCAACGAAGACTTGCAAATTCAGCCCGCGCTGATTACTTTTGCAGCGATGAGAGTGAGGAGCTACGAAGGTTCCTCACTTCCTTTTATAGGAGTAGCATCCTTGTATACAATTTATTAAAATATGATAGACAAACACGTCGTAGAGAACATCGTTTCGCAATGGCTCGAGGGCAAAGATTATTTCCTCACTGCCCTTACCATCTCGCCCGACAATCGTATCGTAGTTGAGATTGACCATCAAGAAGGTGTATGGATTGATGACTGCGTAGAGCTCAGCCGTTTCATCGAAGAGCACTTAGACCGCGATGAGCAGGACTTTGAGCTCGAAGTTGGCAGCGCAGGCATCGGACAGCCCTTCAAAGTACTCCGACAATACCAAAACCACATTGGCGACACCGTAGAGGTGGCTCCCAAGACAGGACGTAAGTATGTCGGCACGCTCACAAAGGTCAGCGAAGAGGGCTTCACCATCGAAGTAGAACAGAAAGTAAAGCACGAGGGACAAAAGCGTCCGCAGCTCGAAATCGTAGAAATGCCTTTCCGATTTGACGATGTACGAACCGTGAAATACGTCATCGAATTCTAAAACCTACACGAAACAAAACAACATTACATAAATGGCCAAAAAGAAAATTGAGACACCACGCCTCACCGACACATTCACCGAGTTCAAAGACAACAAAAACATCGACCGCACCACACTCGTGGGTGTACTCGAAGAGAGCTTCCGCAACGTCATCGCTCGCGAGTATGGTACAGACGAGAACTTCGATGTCATCGTCAACCCCGACAAGGGCGACTTCGAGATCTATCGCACACGCGAAGTAGTGGAAGACGGCGAAGTCACCGACAGCAACAAGCAAATAGCGCTGAGCGAAGCACGTCAAATCGAGGACGACTACGAAGTTGGCGAAGATGTCAGTGAGAAAATCGACATCACTGCTTTCGGACGACGCAGCATCCTTACCCTGCGTCAAACATTGGCCAGCAAGATTCTTGAGCTCGAACACGAGAGTCTCTATCAAAAATACAAGGAGCGCGAAGGCGAAATGATTTCGGCCGAAGTATACCAGACATGGAAAAACGAGACGCTCCTCATGGACGACGAAGGCAATGAACTCAGCTTGCCAAAGTCACAACAAATTCCTCGCGACTTTTTCCACAAAGGCGACACCGTGCGTGCCATCATCGACCACGTAGACAATCCCAACGGCAGACCTAAGATTTACCTCAGCCGTACTTGCGACGCCTTCCTGCTCAAACTCTTGGAACAAGAAATTCCCGAGATAGCCGACAACCTCATCACCGTGCGAGCCATCGCACGCATGCCGGGCGAACGCGCCAAGATTGCCGTAGAAAGCTACGACGACCGCATCGACCCCGTAGGAGCTTGCGTAGGTGTCAAAGGAAGCCGCATACACACCATCGTACGCGAGATGCACAACGAGAACATTGATGTCATCCACTACAGTGCCAACCAGCGCATCCTCATACAGCGCGCCCTACAACCCGCACAAATCACCAGCATAGAACTCAACGAAGAAGCACACACCGCAGCCGTATATCTGCGTCCTGAAGAAGTATCGCTGGCCATCGGTAAAAATGGTATCAACATCAAGCTCGCTTCCAAACTCACGGGCTACGCCATCGACGTTTTCCGAGAAGTACAGGGCGAAGTAGAAGAGGACGACATCTACCTCGACGAGTTTGCCGACGAGATAGACCAGTGGGTTATCGACGCCATCAAAGGCATTGGCTTCAAGACCGCACGCGATGTCATCAACGCCCCACGCGAGCTCATCGTTGAGAAAGCCGACCTCGAAGAAGACACGGTTGACGAAGTCATACGCATACTCAAAGCCGAATTCGACGAAGAGTAAACACCACATCCCATATTCCTATACCATAATTTATATATAGTACACTCCATTTTCCCATAGCCAATACCCTACTCAATATATGAGTGTCAGAATAACCAAAATCCTCAAAGAATTTAACGTAGGTTTCCAAACCGTCATCGAGACATTGGAAGCCAAAGGTATTAAGCTTGAAGAAGCTACACCTAACACCAAGATTGACGAAGCGCACTACGATGTACTCAAGGAGGCCTTCGGCGCAGACAAATCGTTGCGCAACGAGGCCGACAAACTCTTGCAAACGCGTCTGCGCAGCAAGCGACAAGCCGCACCCGCTGTAGCCGAGGCAGAAGAAACACCTCAACCATCGGCAGCCCCCAATGTCGAAGAAATCTCTGCGCCACAGGCA
This sequence comes from Bacteroidaceae bacterium, assembly GCA_017479555.1. Lineage (GTDB taxonomy): Bacteria > Bacteroidota > Bacteroidia > Bacteroidales > Bacteroidaceae > Alloprevotella. Next base: position 11,900 of record JAFVCB010000032.1, read on the forward strand.
GAAGCCATCGAAGCCGTCGGCAAGGAAGAAGTAGTAGCTCCCGAGTCCATTGAGGCTGAGACCACGACAGAAACCACGACAGAGGAAGAAGACGTGCAGCAAGTCGAAGAGCCGCAGGCCGAAGACGCACCTGCTGAGGAGTCCATCGTGCTACCCGAAACCTCAGTTGAGGAGACGAGCGCAACTCCGACAGATACGGAACAGCCCACCTCCGACATCAACGAGGCCGAAGCTGCTCCAGAAGAAGTTGTATCAGAGCAGCCAATGCCCGAGGTAGTCAATGAGCCTCAGCAGCAAGAGCAGGCAGACGCCGCTCCGACCACACCAGAGCAGCCCGAAGCAGAGTCGCAGCCTGCAGATGAGCCTCAGGCGACCGAAGCCGCCCAAGCTCCTGCCAAGGAGGACGAACAACCTCTCTCCAAGAAAGAACAACGTCTGCGCCAGCTCGGCACAGAAGAAGACGGCATCTTCAAGCTGCACACCAAGCCAGCCCCTCAAGGACCCAAAGTGCTTGGCACAATCGACCTTTCAGCCATCAACGATGCCACACGTCCCAAGAAGAAATCTAAGGCAGAGCTTAAAAAAGAGCGCATCGCAGCAGCTACCGAAAAGAAGAAGCGTCAGCGCATCAACAATCAGCGCGTAGACATCAACGCAGCTGGGCGTCAAGCTGCCAATCAGTCCTCATCCGCAGGAGGCAACGCCCGTCAGAACGGCAACCAGCAGCAAGGCAACAAGAACGCCAAGAAGCAGAAAAAGAATCAGCAGCCCATCATCAAGCCCGACGTAAGCGACGAAGACGTAGCCAAACAAGTACGCGAAACCCTCGCCCGTCTTCAAGGAAAAACCAAAGCCTCCAAAGGTGCTAAGTATCGCCGTGAGAAGCGCGACATGGTGCGTCAGCAACACGAAGAACACCTACGCGAAGAAAAGGCCGAAAGCAAGGTACTCAAGATTACGGAGTTCGTCACTGCCAATGAATTGGCCACGATGATGGACGTACCCGTCACAAAAGTCATCGGCACCTGCATGAGCATCGGCATCATGGTCAGCATCAACCAGCGACTTGATGCAGAAACCATCGACCTTGTTGCCGAAGAGTTTGGATTTACCACAGAATATATCAGCGCAGAAGTCAGCGAAGCCGTGGCTGAGAAAGCCGACCGCGAAGAAGACCTCGAACCTCGCGCACCCATCGTCACCGTGATGGGACACGTAGACCACGGAAAAACATCGTTGCTCGACTACATCCGCAAGACCAACGTCATCGCTGGCGAGGCCGGCGGCATCACGCAGCACATTGGTGCATACAACGTCACCCTTGAGGACGGACGACACATCACTTTCCTCGACACCCCAGGTCACGAAGCCTTCACCGCCATGCGCGCTCGTGGTGCACAGGCCACCGACATAGCCATCATCATCATCGCCAGTGACGACGACATCATGCCGCAGACCAAAGAAGCCATCAACCATGCCGTGGCAGCTGGAGTGCCCATCGTCTTTGCCATCAACAAGATAGACAAGCCTGGAGCAAACCCCGACAAAATCAAAGAAGGACTGGCGCAAATGAACTTCCTTGTAGAAGAATGGGGCGGCAAATATCAGAGCCAAGACATCAGCGCCAAGAAAGGCATAGGTGTCGAAGAACTCTTAGAGAAAGTGCTTCTCGAAGCCGACCTGCTTGAGCTCAAAGCCAATCCAAACCGCAACGCCACAGGCACAGTCATAGAGAGTTCGCTCGACAAAGGACGCGGCTACGTGGCCACCGTACTGGTGAGCAACGGCACGCTCCACAAAGGCGACATCGTACTGGCTGGCACCAACTACGGACGCGTCAAAGCCCTTTTCAACGAGCGTGGCAACCGCATCGACAACATTGGCCCCGCCATGGCAGCCACACTGCTCGGCTTCAATGGCGCACCTCAGGCTGGCGACCAGTTCCACGTGATGGAGTCTGAGCAAGAAGCCCGCGAGATAGCTACCAAGCGCGAACAATTGGCACGTGAACAAAGCCTACGCACACAGAAGATGCTCACCCTCGACGAGATAGGTAGACGCATCAAGCAAGGCAGCTACCAAGAAATGAATATCATCGTCAAAGGCGACGTAGACGGTTCAGTAGAAGCCCTGAGCGACTCGCTCATCAAGCTCTCCACAGAGAAGATAGCCGTCAACGTCATCCACAAGGGCGTGGGACAAATCAGCGAGAACGACGTCACACTCGCTGCCGCCTCGCAAGCCGTCATCGTAGGTTTCCAAGTGCGTCCCAGCGCAGCAGCGCGCAAGCAAGCCGAGCGCGACGGCGTTGACATCCGTCTTTACAGCGTCATCTACGACACTATAGACGAGGTGAAACAGGCTATGGAGGGTATGCTCGCTCCAGTAATCAAAGAAGAAGTCACCGCAACCGTCGAAGTGCGTCAGGTATACCACATCTCCAAGGTAGGCCTTGTTGCAGGCGCATACGTAGTGGACGGAAAAGTTTCGCGCAGCGACAAAGCGCGTCTCATACGCGATGGCATCGTCATCTTCACAGGCAGCCTGCTCGCCCTGAAACGCTTCAAAGACGATGTGAAAGAAGTCACCACCAACTTCGAGTGCGGTATAAGCCTCGCAGGATGCAACGACATCAAGGAGGGAGACATGATAGAGACCTTCAAGGAGATTGAAGTCAAGCAAAAGCTTTAAGTAGACCCACGCACGAAGACTGTAAGCGCGTCTTCGTGCGTTTTTCTTTTTCTCAAGCGCAACACAATCTATCCTAAAACCCATACACACAACATGAAAAAGTATCTTGCAGAAATGATTGGCACGATGGTACTCGTGCTGATGGGCTGCGGTGTAGCCGTAAGCCTCAATTGCAGTTCCGACTGCAGCAACGTAGCCAATGCAGCCACCGTGATTGGCACGGCCTTTGCTTTCGGCTTATCAGTAGTTGCCATGGCCTACACCATCGGCGGCATATCTGGTTGTCACATCAATCCAGCCATCACCCTGGGCTGTCTGCTCACAGGCCGCATGAGTGCCAAAGACGCTGCGATGTACATCGTCTTCCAAGTCATTGGTGCATTCATCGGTAGCGCCCTTCTCTACCTGCTCACCAGCAATGCAGGCCTCACCGGTACGGGAGCGAACGACCTCCAAGACGGAGTCAGCGTGGTTGGCGGCCTTGTAGCCGAAATCGTATTCACCTGCGTCTTCGTACTCGTAGTGCTTGGCGCCACCAGCAAGACCAACGGTGCCACCAACAACTTTGCAGGTCTGGCCATCGGCCTCAGCCTCGTGCTGGTACACCTCGCTTGCATTCGCTACACAGGTACGAGCGTCAATCCCGCACGCAGTCTCGCGCCCGCAGTATTCCAAGGCGGCAGCGCACTGTGTAACCTCTGGATCTTCATCGTAGGCCCCTTCGTAGGTGCAGCCTTGAGCGCATGCATTTGGAAACTCATTGAGCCCAAAGCCGAGTAAGCCAACGCCGTAGACACAGCCGCACATCGGCTCTTCGCAAAGCACCATAGCTGAGCCGAAGTCGCAGAGGTGCGAGACATACATCCCCCGTCCCATCGGGCATAAGGCCACAGAGAAAGCCTTGTGCCCGATGTTTTTTGCACCACAAGCGAGGGGCAAAGTGGCAGAGTAGGAAAAAGAAGTTTGAAAATCCTTGAGTAGGCAAAAGAAATACAATACTTTTGCACGCGAAAAACGAATAAAATCATCAGAACCATGAAAATCCTTGTCATCAACTGCGGTTCGTCATCTATCAAATACAAGCTCTACGCGATGGAGACCGAGACCGTATTGGCCGCTGGCGGCATTGAGAAAATCGGCCTCGAAGGCGCATTCATCAAGTACAAGCTCCCCAATGGCGAGACCCGTGTGAAAGATGCTGACCTGCCCACCCACACCGAGGGCATCCGCCTCATGTTCGACACCCTGCTTTCGCCCGAAGTCGGCGCGCTGAAGAGCCTCGACGAGATCAGTGCTGCAGGCCATCGCATCGTGGCTGGAGGCACCTACACCGAGAGCCAAGTCGTCACCCCCGAAATGCTCGAAGGCTGGAAGCCCTTTATGGGATTGGCACCGCTCCACAGCCCTGCCCATCTCAAAGGATACGAAGCCGTCAAAGCCCTATTGCCCGAGCTCAAACAAGTCTTCGTGTTCGACACCGCATTCCACCAAACCATGCCGCCAAAAGCCTTCTACTATGCCCTACCCTATAAGTACTACACCGACTACCACATCCGTCGCTACGGAGCCCACGGCACCAGCCACCGCTTCGTCACAGCCCGTGTGGGCGACTACCTCGGCGTAGACGTATCCACCAAGCGCATCATCACCTGCCACATAGGCAACGGCGCAAGCATTTCAGCCGTGAAGAACGGGCAGTGTGTAGACACCTCCATGGGACTCACCCCGCTCGAAGGCCTCATGATGGGCACCCGCACAGGCGACATAGACTCATCGGCCATTCTCACCATCATGGAGAAAGAGGGTCTCACCACTCAGCAAGCCAACGATTTGCTCAACAAACAGAGCGGCATGAAAGGTTTCACAGGTGTATCGAGCGACATGCGCGAGATAGGCGCAGCCATCGAGGCAGGCAACGAACGCTGCAAGATAGCCCTCGACATGTACACCTATCGCATCAAGAAATACATCGGAAGCTATGCCGCCGCCATGGGAGGTGTAGACATCGTTGTCTTCACCGCAGGTGTCGGCGAACACCAGTGGGACGTGCGCGAAGCCGCCTGCATCGACATGGAGTTCCTCGGCATCAAGCTCGACAGGGAGAAGAACCGCAGTGTGAACGGCGAAGAAGCCATCATCTCCACACCCGACAGCCCCGTCACCGTTTGCGTCATCCCCACCGACGAAGAGCTGCTCATCGCCCGCGACACCCTCGCACTCGTATAAGCCCTCCGCAGCCGCCGAGGAAGCCTCACCGCAGGCCGACCTCCATGCTACGCCACACCTTGCCCCGTATACACACCGCCAGAACGGTTGTATGCGGGGCAAAGTCTTTTGTATAGCCTACTACATAGGCATTTACGCACGACGACCTCACGAAGTCAAGCCACCGCCATCCGCACTTCGTCCACACGACATACGTCAGCCGAAGGAAATCATCGTGATGACACGACAATTTCATCACGATGACACGACAAAATCTTCACGATGACACGACAATTTCATCACGAAGAAATGCTTACTGCAAAGCCCGCAGACGGCGGCGGAAGCCTATCCCGACCTGTCGCGCACGCAGGGGCGAGGGCGCACGACGGGCATAAAAATCAGTGTATCGGTCTACAAAATCACAAAGGCGGGTGCAAAATTTGTTCACGTAGGCAAAAATTCGTACTTTCGCGGCGGGAGAAAATGCCAATGTGCGACCGCTATTCCACGGCAAACAATGTCGGGCTTTGGCGCACGCACATACGGCCACTCAGCTCGGCATGTTGCTCAAACGCAGCACACCGTCGCCTATCGTACAACCCACCTCTTAAACCCTAAAACCTCAATATATGCAAACCAAACGTATCTTACTCATCCTCCTCGCGCTGCAGCCATGGCTTCTGACGCTCATGGCGCAGCCCAACACCAGTTCGCAAGCCTCTGGAAGCGTCACCACCACCGTCACACGCAGTGTGACTGACACCGCCGCCGTATGTCGAGCCGTGCGCGACTCGCTCCGTCAGCGTCAGAAAGCCATCGTGCAGCACTACAAACAGCTCCGCGAGACCAACGGCCGCATCACCGACCTCGAGCTCTTAGCCCTGCGCTCCGACATCTATCTCTATACCGACGAGAATCAGCCTGCCGTCATAGCCGAGCAAGCCCAGGCCGATGCACAAGCCTACGCCGATTCGCTGCGACAAATCATGGACGAAGGCGACTTCGATGCCCTGCTGAGCATCTGCTCCTCAGCCCTGCGCGAGACGTACACCGAGCGCTTGCGCAAAGAATGTGGCACGGCCTACGAGCGAGCAGGCACTTTCGATGCCCACTCTGCGACACTCGACAAGTACCAGCGCAAGGTGCTGAAACAGAAAGAAATACTCACCCCCGTGCTGCGGCAAGACCTCCAAGCAGAGATGGCGGAGCGCTTGCCCAACCTGCAAGCCGAATACAGGGCAGCTCGCATCAACGACCTGCGCCGTAGTCCCATCGTCTATCCCGCTTTCCAAAAGCTACTCAACGAGCTGAGCGATTCCATCTACGTATGGTGCAACCTGCCCGACCATAAGCTCATCAGCGGCACACTGCAGCAGACTATCAACCCATGGTTCAACCTCCATTTTCCTAAGTACACAAGCGAAGTTACGGGCGATTTAGCCTACCCCGACCTCACACGTACCATCACCACTGTCACGACTACGCAGAGCCAGACTATATACTACGCCCACCAAGTAGCGCACAAAGCCTACTACGGAATGGCAAACTTTGATCTGCTCGACGCAGAGATTCAAACCAACCTGCGCAAGCCGACGGCCGTACGACAAGGGAAGGTACGCGGAACAGTCATCGTGCGCGTCGTCGTAGAAACCACAGGAAAAATCAGTAACCCCAACATCATCCGCGAGTTTGGCAACCAAGCCTGCAATCAGGAAGCCCTCAGAGTGATTACAGCACTGCCACGCTCCTTCAGCCCAGCCCGCGACGCTTATGGCCGTAAGGTGCGTCAGTACTTCGACATCACCATCAACTTCCAACCTTGACGCGTCAGCCTGCTGTGCTATACAGCCTCGCTTCGCACCACCTCAGCATATCGAAATACTAACTATACAAAAACCACTACACACAATGGAAAAAAGCGCATTGCAACAAGCCCGTGCCGCCTACCAGCCCAAGCTACCCCAAGGACTGCGCGGCAGCGTCAGCATCAAGGAAGGCGAGCCCACACAGAGCGTAGCCGACCAAGCAGAAATCAAAGCACTCTTCCCCAACACCTATGGCCTGCCATTAGTAGAGTTCGTACCCGCCACCGAAGCCCCCACCTATGCCGCCAAGAACGTCGGCGTGATTCTCAGCGGCGGTCAAGCCCCTGGCGGACACAACGTCATCTGTGGTATATTCGATGAACTCAAGCGCCAAAACCCCGCAAGCCGTCTCTATGGCTTCCTAATGGGTCCTGGTGGCTTGGTAGACCACAAATATGTGGAGCTCACCGCCGACATCATTGATGAATATCGCAACAGCGGCGGTTTCGACATGATTGGGTCGGGACGTACCAAGCTCGAAGAACCCAGTCAGTTCGAGAGCGGCCTTGAAATTCTGCGCGAGCTCAATATCACTGCGCTGGTCATCATAGGTGGTGACGACAGCAACACGAACGCTTGCGTGCTGGCCGAATACTATGCCGCCCACAACACAGGTGTGCAAGTCATCGGTTGTCCCAAGACCATCGACGGCGACTTGAAGAACGCACAGATTGAGACCAGCTTCGGCTTCGACACAGCTTGTAAGACCTACGCCGAAGTCATTGGTAACATACAGCGCGATGCAAACAGCGCACGCAAATATTGGCACTTCATCAAGCTTATGGGTCGCTCCGCCAGCCACATCGCTTTGGAATGCGCCCTGCAGTGCCAACCCAACATCGCCATCATCTCTGAGGAAGTCGAAGCTAAAAAGCAGTCGCTCGACGACATCGTGGACTACATCGCAGGCATCGTAGCTCAGCGCGCCGACAAGGGCAACAACTTCGGCACCGTGCTCATCCCCGAAGGCCTCATCGAATTTGTGCCCGCCATCAAGAGCCTCATCAAGGAGCTCAACGACCTCTTGGCACAGCCCGAGGCCAAAGCAGCTACCGAGGGCAAGAGCGGCGAAGAAATCGTGGAATGGGTGAAAGCCCACCTTGAAGCCGCCAACCGCGCCACACTCGAGAGTCTGCCCGCAGGTGTGCAGAAGCAGCTCGCACTCGACCGCGACCCGCACGGCAATGTACAGGTATCGCTCATCGAGACCGAAAAACTTCTGAGCGAGATGGTAGGTCGCAAGCTCGCACAGCTCAAGGCCGAAGGCAACTACAAAGGTAAGTTCGCCCCGCTGCACCACTTCTTCGGTTACGAAGGTCGCTGCGCTGCCCCCTCAAACTACGACGCTGACTATTGCTACGCACTCGGCACGAGCGCTTCGCAGCTCATCGCCAACGGCAAGACGGGCTACATGGCTATCGTCACCAACACCACTGCTCCCGCTGCAGAATGGGTGGCAGGCGGTGTGCCTATCACCATGATGCTCAACATGGAGAAGCGTAGCGGTGCAATGAAGCCCGTGATACGCAAGGCATTGGTAGACCTCGAAGGTGCTCCCTTCAAGACCTTTGCTGCGCAACGCGAGAAGTGGGCTGCTGAAACCAGCTACGTATACCCTGGTCCCATACAATACTTCGGCCCCACGGAGGTATGCGACCAATGCACGATGACACTCAAGCTCGAACAGGCCAAGTAGTAACGGCCTACGTCGACAGTGAGACACCCTCGAAAGCCTCGCCAGTGAAGTGTGGCGCACACGCGCTCCACTTCGCTGGTTCGGCTCATTTTCGTTACACCACTCCCAACAGGCAGTGAGCCACTTGCGGCACTACCTTATATATAATATAAGATAAGGCCGCGCCAGAAGCTCTGCCATACTGCCACACGAGGAAGGCGACTTGATAGCACCCTACTACATACTATCGCAAACGCGCATCGACACGCCCATGTCCCACCCGCTACGATGGCGAAGCGTTGCGGTGGCTACCGTGTTGCTCACCGCTTGGTGTATGCTCTATTACCACGCCACACGTTCCACCTCAGACCTGTGGCAAGCCATCTACCGCAACCAAGGATTGCCCGACGGCTTCGAGATACGCGGCATAGATGTGAGCCACTACCAAGGTGATATCAACTGGGAACGCGTCAGCCACACCAAGGTGATGGACTCTCCCATCAGTTTCGCTATCATGAAAGCCACGGAGGGAGTGAGTATCGTGGACGACCATTTCATCACCAATTTTCGTGAGTCGCGTCGCCACGGTATGATACGCGGAGCGTACCACTTCTTCACCCCCGACGAACCCGCTTCGAGCCAAGCGGCTCACTTCATTAGGCGTGTGCGCTTGGAGAAAGACGACCTACCTCCCGTGCTTGACATCGAAACCATCGGTAACCTCAGCGGTGAAGAGCTGCACGACGCGGTGCTCACCTTCCTGCTTCTCGTAGAGGACTACTACGGCGCAAAACCCATACTCTATACCAACCTGAACTTCAAGCAACGCTATCTCAACAGCCCCGACTTTGAGAGCTACCCCTTCTGGATAGCACACTACTACGTCAAGAACGTGGGTTGGCAAGGCGAATGGCACTTTTGGCAACACACCGATCGCGGTCGCCTGCCCGGCATACAAACGTTGGTAGACTTCGATGTGTTCAACGGTTCGATGTATGCGCTCAAACAACTCTGCGTGAAGTCCAACAACTAACCCCTCTGCCCCACTCCATATCCTATGCTCATAGCTCCCTCTCTACTCTCGGCGAATTTCGGTCACCTACACGCCGATGTGCAAATGCTCAACAAGAGCGAAGCCGACTGGCTTCACCTCGACGTGATGGACGGTGTGTTTGTACCGAACATCTCCTTTGGTTTTCCTGTGATAGCCTCCATCGCTGAGGTGGCTCAGAAGCCTCTCGACGTACATCTGATGATAGAACACCCCGAAAAATTCACTGCGCGCGTTGCTGACTTGGGAGCGCGCGTGATGAATGTGCATCAGGAAGCGTGCATCCACCTGCATCGTGTACTCACAGGCATACGCCAAGCAGGTATGCTCGCCGGTGTGACGCTTAACCCCGCTACACCTATCAACACACTCGAAGACGTGGTTCACGAGGCCGATGTCATCATGCTCATGAGCGTCAACCCTGGCTTCGGTGGGCAGTCGTTCATACCTAACACCATCGAGAAAGTAGCTCGTCTCAAAGAGCTGTTGCTGCGCAAAGGCAGTAAAGCCCTGATAGAGGTAGATGGCGGCGTGAACCGCGAGACGGGAGCGCTTTTAGCCGATGCTGGAGCAGACATACTTGTGGCGGGCAGCAGCGTGTTTCGTGCCACAGATCCTCAGCGCGAGATTAGCATACTCAAATCGCTCACTCCTAACACGCACACCGCATGAAGCACGACACGTCCCGCATAGTGTTGCCCGAACTCTTGCCCAGCGCAGAGCTTATGCGCCTGATGCTCATGATTCGTGAGGCTCAGCACATCGTTGTGACGGCTCACCACGGCCCTGACGGCGATGCCGTGGGTTCAACATTGGCTTGGGCAGCCTATCTGAGGCGACTCGGCAAACAGGTGACCATCGCACTGCCTTCGTGGTTTCCAGACTTTCTGAAATGGATGCCTGGTAGTCGCCAAATTCTCATCTATCGTGACCAGCCCGAGGCGGTGAAAAATGCGTTGCGACAAGCCGACCTTGTGTGTAGCTTAGACTACAACGAACTCTCGCGTCTCAACTTGATGGAGGACGCAGTGGCGCGCTGCTCAGCCCCACGCCTGCTCATCGACCACCACGAAGAACCCAACGAGGAACAATTCTCGTTACTCATCTCGCGCCCCAAGATGAGTAGCACATGCGAACTGGTGCTGCGCCTATTGGTACAGCTCGGAGCGTATCCCGACATGACACGTTCCGAAGCCGCTTGCCTCTATACAGGTATCATGACCGACACGGGCAACTTTGCTTACAACAGCAACGATGCCAACCTGTACCTCTTTGTGAGCTTACTCCTTCGCAAAGGTGTGGACAAAGAAAGCATTTACAAGAAGGTGTATCAGAGTTGGTCTGTTGGAAAATTCACGCTCTGGAACGACGCATTGTCTCAGTGGCTGACGTTTCACGCGGGAGGGCATGCCAGTGTGTTTATGATGACGCGTGAAATGATGAAATCGCACAAATTCATTCGTGGCGACGCAGAAGGCTTGGTGAATGAGCCGCTGAAAATCCACGGTATGAAACTGAGCATCTCGCTGCGCGAAGACACCGAAGAAGATGTGGTGCGCGTATCGCTGCGCAGCACAGACGGTTTTCATTGCCGCGAGATGGCTGAACGCTACTTCAATGGTGGCGGTCACGAAGACGCTTCTGGCGGCACGCTGCCTTTTCCTATAGAAGAGGCCTACGAGACGACGAAGCGCGCTATCGAAGCCTACGAAGCCGAACTGAGCCAGTCCTAAAAGCCAGCATACACTATCCCAAATCGGTCATTAGGCTGACAGGATGTTTCGATGATTATCCTGCAAATCCTAATGACCGATTTGGTTTTTATAGTTGTTGAGGTGGTAAGTCAGCTCTTTGCTCCTGCGGCCTTGACTTTCTTCAAGAAGTCACTGGCAAAAATGAAGTCTGACAGGCGCTCGTTGGTACTACCCAGTACCTCGTCCTTCGTCCCCTCCCATTCCTTTTCGCCTTCGTGGAGGTAGAGAATATGATCGCCTATGCCCAAGACCGAGTTCATGTCGTGCGTATTCATGATGGTCGTTGTACCCGTCTCCTGCGTGATGCTATAGATGAGTTCGTCTATCACTAAGGATGTCTTGGGGTCAAGACCGCTATTGGGTTCGTCGCAGAACAAATACTTGGGTTCTAAGGCTATGGCGCGCGCTATGGCAACACGCTTCTGCATTCCTCCACTAATCTCTCCAGGACTCTTGCTCAACGCGTCTAAGAGGCCTACACGCTCCAAACAATATTTGGCACGACGCGTGCGTTCCTTGTAGGACTGATCGGAGAACATGTCGAGCGGAAACATCACATTCTCCAACACGGTGAGCGAGTCGAAGAGTGCCGCGCTCTGGAAGATCATGCCCATCTCGCGACGTAGCAAGGTGCGCTCGCGCTTGGTCATCACGCAGAAGTCGCGCTCATCGTAGAACACGTTTCCTGTCGTGGGCGTGAGCAGACCGACGATACACTTCATCAACACCGTCTTGCCCGAACCGCTGCGGCCAATAATCAGGTTGCACTTGCCTCCTTCAAAGACGCTGTTGATGCCGCGTAGGACTTTCTTGTCTTCAAAGTTCTTGGTGAGACTACGAAGTTCTATCATGATAGGAGTTGTGTGAGAAAGAGGTCGGAAAAGAGTATAAGCATTGAACTACTCACCACGGCATTGGTTGAGGCTTTGCCCACTTCTACGCTACCTCCCTCAACGGTATAACCGAAAAAGGCTGACACAGAACTGATGATGAAGGCAAAGAAGAGGCTCTTGATGACTCCCATCCAGAAGAACCACTGCGTGAAGTCGTGTTGCAGACCCGCTGTGAGGTCGCTCGGTGTGATGATATGCGCCACGTAGGCGGTGGCATAAGCGCCGATGAAGCCACTCACGGTGCTGAAGATGACCAGCAGCGGAATCATCGTGACCAGCCCTGCTATCTTGGGAAGAATGAGGTAGGACGCTGAGTTCACGCCCATAATCTCGAGTGCGTCTATCTGCTGACTGGTGCGCATCGTGCCCAGTTCGGAGGCGATGTTTGAGCCTACTTTTCCTGCCAAAATCAGACACATGATGGAACTGCTGAACTCAAGCAACATAATCTCACGCGTCACGTAGCCCGACACCCACAGGGGCATCCACGCGCTTTGGATGTTGAGCTTGATTTGGATACATATCACTGCGCCTATAAAGAACGAGATGAGCAGCACGATACCTATCGAATCCACACCAAGTTGTGCCATCTCTTGCAAATAGGAACGCAGAAACATGCGCCATCGCTCAGGGCGCGAGAAAGTACGCCCCATCAGTTGGAGGTAGCGTCCCAGTGTGCGAAGGAAAGTGAGTATAAACATGGTGTCGTCTGATAGAAAGGTGTGCGACTAAGATGGGTGAGCCAATAAGCAGGGCAGCGAGAACCTCAAAGACTACAAGTTCTCGTATGATCTAACGCAAGGCAATGGCTGCAATGGGTAGAGCCGTGTGAGGTGGCTTACTTATGAGCTTGATAGTACTTCAAGGCTTCTTCAACGTTCCCCATGATGGCGCGGCTGCTGTAGGTAGCTCCACTCACCGCATCGGGGCGCGAGGCCAAAGCTGCCTTCACGGTCTTGCCCTTGTAGTAAGCAAAGAGTTTGCTCTTGGCACTGTTGAAGAACTCGGGCGTTTCGTGGTTGGGCAGCGCACGAAGGTCTGTAATCTTGTCGTTCGTGATTTTCACTTCGAGGGGTACAGCGCCACCATAGCCGCGAAGCTCTGGTGTGAGTTTGGTGGTATTGACGATATAAACATCGCCCTTGCGCGTCATCACACCGTCGTTGGGTTTCAGAGAGAGAAAGAGGGTCAGGCCTACCACGAGAAGCAGGGCTATCGTTGCGCCAAAAAGCGTCTTTTTACTTTTCATAGGTATGTACTATATATATAATATGGTATAAAGTTTAACTGTCACAGTATGTCGCAGCGCCGAGGTGAAGAGAACTACCAGCTGACGCGCTTGTCGCGAGAAATGATGACAATGGTCGTAAGAATAAATGCGGCCACAAGCGAGCCAAGCACCATGAAGACGCGCTTGGGCCCTTCGTGCTTCACAGGCACACTGGCATTTTGGAGTACGGTGAATACGGGAGTGCGCTCCTCGACCTTGGCCTCTGCGCTCTGCACACGCATCAAGAGCTGGCTGTAATTGTTGAAGGCCAACTGCATCTCGTCTTCCAAATCTTTTTCCTTGGCCTTGAAAGTTTCGAGAACCAAGTCTTGGTTTGCATCCACAAATGTAGCATACGCTTTCTGCTTAGCGAGATAGTCTTTGTGCGATTTCTCGCAGAGCATCTGGGCATGCGCCAAATCGTGACGGGCTTTCGACGTACGATATTGTATGATGAAATCTTGCAGACGCTCACGCACGGTGTCAGCAATCAAGGCGGCCACCAACGGGTCTTGGGCTGTCGTAGTGAGCGTTATCACATCGGTCTTCTTGTCCACCGTACAGGTGATAGAGGCCTTGATGGCGCGCATGACGGCATCTTCTGCAAAAGTGAGCGCAAAGGGGTTGATAGGTTCTGCTGCCCCGCGTGACTCACTGACTGGTGGAGGCGCTATGCGGTCTTTCAGTTTATTGATTTCGATGGTCCACCATGGTGCTTTCTGCTGCGTCGTGATGTATTCGGCATAAGTACCCTTGTAAGTGCCGTCCTTGGTCGTGATGGGTACATCGAAGAGCGGTACTAAGAAATCAGTGCTTCCTATCAAGTCGGGATAGAACATCGGAACGATAGCGTCGGAACTTGATGAGCTTCCCACGTTGATGCCTAACGATGAGGCCAATCCCGAGAAAGAGCCTGTCGTGGGTGAAATATTGTACTCGGGTGCGAGCATCACTGTGACCTTGTAGTACCTCGGTATGCTCAGAGCCAACCACGAGACGAGGGCTGCTGTACCAATCAAGGGAATAATGTATTTCCACTTGTTGCGCCATATACAGGAGAAGATGGTGTTGATACTGATTTTCTCGGTCAATATGGTCTTTGCCTCCTGCGGCTTTGCGTCTGCTGCAATGGGCTGAGGATGAGGCGCGGACGCTGCCTCAGAGTTTGAAGGCGCGAGTTGGTCGGTTGCAGCTTCGTCTGCCACGGTCGATTGCGCCGTCTCAATCGCTGGAGAAGCAGAATGGTCATCGTCGTACTCGTGAGGCATATACTGCTCGTAGCCTTCCGAGGACTGTGGTGCAGCGTTCTGCGAAGAGACAGACGGCTCTGCCTTTGGTTTGCGCTTCTTGATATGTATCTTGGGAAACTTCATGAGACAAGAGATTATTATTTCAGCACGGTGGCAAGCACTGCTGCAAGACTCACACCCATCGTGCCGAGCGAGAGCATTTCGGCAAAGGAGATTCCTCTGCGGGCTGCTTTACTGGGTACTACTATCTCGCAGCCAGGTTCGATGTCCTTGCTGCTTCGCACACGCGTCACTGTACCATTCATATTCACCGCAAACACGCGATGTTTCTTGGCACGCTGGCTGAAGCCACCACTCTGGTTGATGTAGTAACTGAGTGGTGCGCCCTCGCGATAGGTGATGCTGTTGGGATAAATGACTTCGCCGTTGGTGGAAACGATGTTCGTGAACTGCGGAATGATGATGCGGTCGTTGTTGCGAAGCACTACGTCCCATTCGCTGCCTGGTTCGGCCAATGCTCTATCGAGATAGATACCTACGCTACGCACATCGCTCAGTTCGAGTTTGCGCACGTCGATACTGTCGGTGACAATGAGCTTCAGCAGGGTGTTGCGCTTGAGTATTTCTTCGTAGGTCAACACGCGCTCCAGTCGTGCGCCGTGGGCGTAGGCTTCAGGTGTGAGTCCGCCTGCCATACGGATTACATCACTCAAGCGCACCTCTTTCTGCGTGAGCGAATAGGTGCCTTGGAAGTTTATTTCGCCGCTTATCGTGACGTGTTCTTGTTCGATATAACCTGGTGAGCGACGCACATAGACCTCGTCGAAAGGCTCTAAGACAAACGCTGAATCGCTGCCTACCACCAATCCGTCGCGGAGCTGGAAGCTATACCAACGGGCTGTCTGTGCGCCCATCTCGTCTACACCATTGTTGCGAATGCGGCGCGACACATCCACACGCACCAGCGAAGCGGCATCTTTCAGACCGCCTGCCTGTATGATGAAATCTTCGATGCTCGTGTTGGCCACAAAGTCGTACACACCGGCCATCTGCACCTCACCGAAGATACTCATCGTACGCTCTTCCTGCAAATCCTGTGTAGAAGCGATGAACACCACGTCGCGTGTCTGCAAGGGTACATCGGGCTCGGTATGTGCCAATAAGCCTTCGAGGTTCACGGAGATGGCCTCGGTCGTATTGTCGGGGCGACGACGATGAATGAGCGCGCGTCCTGTAAAGGCGTATTCGGTCAGTCCACCAGCACGCTCTATGAGTTGGCGCAAGGTGGTGACGTTGCCGTCTACTTGGTACATGCCTGGGCGGCGCACCTGTCCTTTAAGCTCCACAGCATTGCGGTAGCGATTGAGGGCTGAGTCTACATATACGCTATCTCCATCGGCCATATAGAATGTGCTACGGTCGTCGGGGGTGACACTGAACACGGCCAGCTCACCACCCTGCTTGCGCACCAAGGAGATGTTGTCGGGATAGGCATCGCCCGCCAAGCCGCCCGCGTAAGCGAGCAACGTAGACAGGCTTTCACCCGTCTTGAGTTCGTAGAACATGGGACGCTTCACGCGGCCTGCCACGCGCACCATGTTTTGGTACGTACCGACTTGGATGACGTCTTCGCTCTGCAGACGCACATTGCCCGTGAGACGACCATTGATGAGGTAGTCGTAGATGTCCACTGTGCTGATGACACGACCGCCGCGTATCACCTTGATGTTACGCATCGTACCTATGTCGGTCACACCGCCTGCTAAGTACAGGGCGTTGAAGACGGTAGAAAATGCAGAGAGCGTGTATGTACCTGGTATCTCCACGTCACCCATCACGTGCACCGTAATAGTGTGTGTTTGTCCCACTGTGAGGCGTATCTGTGAGCTCTGGTAGTGGCGGCCTATGGTGGCGCGTAGCCTATTGGTGGCCTCTGTCACAGTCAGCCCTGCGACGTTCACAGGACCGTAGCCTTTGAGGTCTATCGCACCCTCGGGCGACACGGTGGACTCGAAGTTCTTTTGCGAAGCGCCGTAGATGTCTACAAAGACTTGGTCGCCCACTCCTAAACGATAGTCGGCGGGGATAGCGATGTTCATCTCTGGCTCGAAGGTGAGCTTCTCCTGTCTGAAGATGTCGTGTCCGAAGATGCGCGTGGTGGGATCTTCTTCTACGTCCAAGTATCTTGAGCGTTGCAAATCGAGTGAGTCTTCTACGAAGTACGAGAGTGCATCGTCGTAGTCGGCATCTCGTTCGCGGTCATTGCTGTACTGGCGTTGCTGATTGCGGGGTTGAACGGGCTGGCGGTCGGTCTGCTCTTGCTGACGACGTGTCTCGCCATTGCGCTGACGAGTTCGCGACGAGGACTGCGTGTCTTCGCGCCGTCCTGTCGTACCACTTTGCTGCATACGCTCATAGCGGTCGCGCACACGCCGCACTTGTTCTACCGTGACACCGCGTTCCACCAGCTTGGTCATCAACTGGCTACGCGATGTGCCGCGCGCCGTCTCGCTCACGATGAAGTCCATCACTTGGTCATCGGTCATGCCCGACTGCGCATACAGGGGGGCTACGGCGAAAAACATCGTGGCGGCAAGCAACAGCGGACGCAACACACGTGATATAGATGTGGTCATAGAATCTTTCGAGTTTAGGAGATGAATGCTACGAACGAGCCACACGTACGTGCGCTCTTTGATTTAAACGTACAAATCGTGGCTTTATTGTCTCTCGAAGTTGGTTTTGGACACCAAGCGTGCTATCGAGCGCGTATCTGTGTCGTAAACGACCTCCGTGGGGAGCGTCGCGTTGGCTGCGGGATTGGGTACCCACTCGCCGAGGAAAATGCCCCACAGGGTTTCGTCGTGGTCGGCAAAGAGGCGCAGGGCGAGATTCACGACATTCTCGCGCATACGCACCGAGCTATCGGGCTGATGATAGGCTCTGTCGCGGGGATAGTCGATGTAGTCTATGAGTAGCGGTTTCTCTAAGGGCTTCAGCACGCGTACCATTTGTTGAACGGCCTGCGGTAAACGACTGAAGACGTGACTCAGCGACTGTTGCACGCGGTCGAGCGAGGCCCAACCCTGTTCTTTGTAGCCAAGCACGAGGCCTACAAAGTCTACTCCAGGGAGTCGCACCAAGGTGTTGAAATCGTGGTCGGACGCTTGGCGCACGGAAACGCCGTGAAGCGCGCCAGGAGTGGCTGCCACTATTTGCTTAAAGGCATCGGCCAACTCTGCAGAGGGTACACGATTGGTGTAGACCATCGTATAGGCTTTGACCGTGCCTGTGTGGCTCGCTACAGCGGTGCTAAGGGCTTGCATGTCGAACTTTACAACTTGTGTATCGGGGATAGCCACGAACACATCCATCTGATAGGTTTCGGCTACGGAGAGTAGCGTGTCGAGTGCGCCAAATGGGGAGTTGCCGCGCAGTTCTATGCGAAGCTGCTCCACACCCTGGGTGTGAATGGACTCGAACGATGCTTTGACACTATCAACGTCGCCAAGCGCAAAGGCGGTATTGGTGGACAGACCGCCAAAACGTGCGGTCGGGAAATCGCTCTGGGCTGACGCGCTGAGGCTCATGGCGAGGCTCAGTAGTAGCGCGGGTATGATACGTAAGGATTTCATAGCTTGGGGATATTTATTCGGTGAATAGATATTTTATATTGATAAATCGTAGTTTGTTGGAGGCTATTAAACACTGGTGGCAGGCGTATGGCTAATCGAAGAGTTTGAGCCTATTCTCGCGCGCCTCGGTGAGCGAACGCAGTTGGGGTTGCTCGCTGCCAGCCTGCTCGCGTAGCTGCGCGTATTCGGCTTCGGTCTCACTGACAAAGGCATCGCGCGTAGCAGGGTTAAGCACTTTGGCCGCCACGAGTACCATCTGACTGGCATCCTTGGTCCACAGCACGGGGCCGTTGTAGCGTGGGGCTATCTTCAGCGCGGTGTGGAGCTTACTGGTGGTAGCTCCACCGACACACACTGGCACGTCGATGCCAGCTTTTGCGAGAGCCTCCACGGTGTTTATCATCTCGTCCAAGCTCGGCGTAATGAGGCCGCTGAGCCCTATGAGTTGGGCGTGGGTTTGTTGTGCGGCCTGCACGATGGTCTCGGCTGGGGTCATCACGCCAAGGTCGGTGATGGCGTAACTGTTGCACGCTAATACCACACTAACGATGTTCTTGCCGATGTCGTGGACATCGCCCTTGACTGTGGCTAAGAGTACACGCCCCGCACTACTGCCCTCTTGCTTCTCGGCCTCGATGTAGGGTTCGAGTACGGCTACGGCGCGCTTCATCACGCGGGCGGTCTTGATGACTTGCGGCAGAAACATCTTGCCCTCGCCGAAGAGTTCTCCTACGCGGTTCATACCCTCCATCAGTGGCCCTTCGATGACGTTGATGGCGTGAGGGTATTCTTGGCGCAAGGCTTCGACGAGTGTTTCTATGTCGCGCTCGTCACCGCGCCGCAGTTTTTCGGCCAACTGCTCTTGTAGGGTCAGCGATTCTATCGGCGCAGCCGTCGTGGGTGCAGTCCCCACCTTATGCTCCATCGTGCGAGCAGCCAGCTCCATCAAGGCTTGTGGGGCATCAGGGATGCGACACAGCAGAGCGTTCTCTATAATCTCCACCTCATCAGCGGGGAGGTCGGCATAGGTGAGTGCCGTATTGGGATTGACGATGCCCATATCCATTCCTGCACGTATGGCATGGTAGAGGAACACGGCGTGCATGGCCTCGCGAATATAGTTGTTGCCGCGAAAGGCGAAGCTGAGGTTGCTCACTCCGCCACTGATATGCACGAGTGGCATGTGCGCTCTAATCCACGCTGTGGCGCGTATGAAGTCGAGCGCGTAGCGATCGTGTTCGGCCATGCCTGTACATACGGCGAGGATGTTGGGGTCGAAGATGATGTCTTGTGGTGACAGACCAACGTTCTCTGTGAGCAGACGATAGGCGCGTTCGCAGATGGCGATGCGCCGCTCGTAGGTGGTGGCCTGTCCCTCTTCGTCGAAAGCCATGACTACCACGGCAGCGCCGTAGGCCTTCACGTCGCGTGCGTGGGCGAGGAATACGTCCTCTCCTTCCTTGAGCGAGATACTGTTCACGATGCACTTTCCCTGAATGCAGCCGAGCGCGGTTCGCACGACATCCCAGTTGCTACTGTCTACCATGAAAGGCACACGCGCCACGTCGGGTTCTATGGCGAGGAGGTTCAGGAAGTGCGCCATCTCTTTCTGCGCATCGAGCAGACCGTCGTCCATGTTGATATCGAGCACCTGCGCGCCAGCTTCGACCTGTGTGCGTGCTATGCTTACGGCCTCGTTGTATTGCTGCTCCTTGATGAGACGTAGGAATTTGCGCGAGCCTGCCACATTGAGCCGTTCACCCACATTGACAAATCGGCAGTCGTCGGTCTGCTCCCAACGGTCGAGGCCAGCGAGTCTGAAAGCCTGGCTCGCAGGGGCGGGACGGCGTGGGGTGGCATGGCGTACCAAGGGGGGAAACAGGCGGATATATTCGTCGGTCGTGCCGCAGCAACCGCCGACGATGTTCACCAGTCCTTCGTCGATAAAGGTCTTGACCTCTTCGGCCATCTGTGCTGGGCTTTGGTCGTAGCCTCCCATCGCGTCGGGCAGGCCTGCGTTGGGGTGGCACGAGACGTAGCAAGGCACTTCACGCGAAAGCTTGCGCAGGAAAGGCAATAGGTCGTGCGCGCCAAACGAGCAGTTCAGTCCGATGCTCAGCACGGAGGGGCGCAGCAACGTGGTGATGAGTGCCTCGATGGTCTGCCCAGTGAGTATGCGACCCGACTTGTCGGCGATGGTGGCCGAAAGCATGATGGGCAACGTGTGTTGGGTGCGACGCATGGCTTCTTCGGCAGCCATGATGGCGCATTTGGCATTGAGCGCGTCGAATATGGTCTCTATCAGCAGCACATCCACTCCGCCGCGTATCAGAGCCGTCATCTGCTCCACGTAAGCGTCGAAAAGCTGGTCGAAGGTGATGGTACGCAGGGCTGGGTCGTTCACATCGGGACTCATCGACAAGGTGCGGTTGGTGGGGCCCACACTGCCCGCCACGAAGCGCGGCCTGCCATCCTGGGCGGCAAACGTATCGGCCACTTGGCGTGCAATGCGTGCGCCAGCGGTGTTGATGGCTTCTACTAAGTGCTGACAACCGTAGTCGGCGAGCGATATTTGTTGGGCTGAAAAGGTATTGGTCTCGATGATATCAGCTCCTGCGGTGAGGTACTTGCGATGTACCTCTTCCACGATCTGAGGTTGCGTGAGGCAAAGCAGGTCGTTGTTGCCACGTTGCAGCACGGACAGGTCAGCAAACTGCTTACCGCGATAGTCGCTCTCGGTGAGACCGTAGCGTTGGAGCATAGTGCCTGTGGCGCCGTCGAGCACCAAGATACGTTCTCTGAGTTGTTGTACGATGCTTGTGGGCATGTGGTCGGAGGGATTGTGGATGAAGGAAGTGCGTGGAGCGATATAGACGATTGTCCTTAGTAATTGCGATGAAAGGTGCGCTGCATCTCGCGTTTGGCTTCGCGCTCCTTGATGCCTTGGCGCTTGTCGTAGTCGTGCTTACCACGGCACAGAGCTATGTCGAGTTTAGCCAGGCCTTTCTCGTTGATGTATAGAAGCAGGGGCACGATGGTGATGCCGGGCGACTTGGCTTCGTTGGCCAGTTCGCGTATCTCGCGCCGATTGAGCAGCAACTTGCGTTCACGCAGAGGTATGTGGTTCCGAAACGAACCGAAAGCGTATTCGGCGATGTACATATTCTTTACCCACACTTCGCCATTCTGCACCAGACAATAGGTGTCCGCCAAGCCCGCCTTACCAGCTCGTATGCTCTTAATCTCCGTGCCATAAAGCACGAGTCCAGCCGTAAAGCGCTTGACGATGTGGTAGTCGAACTGCGCGCGGCGGTTCTTGATCTGCACGGTGGGTGACTTTTTCTGTTTCATAGTTGCAGGCGACTGTTATACCACACGAACAAAGTCGTCGATATGGGCATCAACATAGGCGGCAACGGCTTCTACATAGGCATCTTCTTCGTCGATAAATGCGTCGTCGTAGGCATCGAAGGCGGGATGACTCTCGTAGAGCGCCATAAACTCATCATCGTCCATGTCGCGCGTGAGTTCTTCGTGGTAACGCCCGTAGAGCGGACGCACGCCTTGGAGTAGCTTGTAGAGCGGGCGCACGTCCCAGTCGCGAAACACGCGTGCCACTGGATTGCGAAAGAAGAACGCGCCGTAGCCGTTGTGGATGAGTTGTATGAATCCCCCCTCGCCCACCTCGCGGCGCAGCACGGCGAAAGCCAAGAGCGTGAGTTGCTCAGTGGTGAAGCGCTGGAGCGTTTCGGCGGTGATTTCCTCGCCCGCCTCGGCCTGTAGCGCGGAGGTAACGGCCTGCAGAAAGCCTGCAGCACCGCCCGTCTGGGCTGCGTGGCGTAGCGTATGGTCTGATAGCTGAATGTCCATCGGTGATAGTCTGTTTTCAGCGGGCAAAGATACGTTTTTCTGTCGGCTCTGCCAAACGTCGCGCGCGCGATGTGGCTGCCTACATCAATTTGATGTCTGCACGCATGAGTTTATGACGAAAGCGCATAGGCACTGATTTTCTTCGCCCTTGGTTGCATTCTATAAACTTAGGTTTAGTTTATACAAACTTAGGTTAAATTCTTACAAACTAAGCCTAAGTTTTCAAGAACTCAACCTAAATTTATAATCTTCAACCAAGAGCGCCCAAAATCCGCTTGAGGTAGAAAAATAGCGGTATCGATTTGGATACGAGCCGCGCGAAACGGGTTACGGCTATGCCTTAGCAAAAAACTTGTGAAAGGAGCGCCGCAAAAATGATAAAGCGATGTGCATAAAACGGGAAAAGGTCTGCCGCCCCTTCTTTAACTTTGCAGTTAGAGAAGGGGCGGCAGACCTTAGGCAGGGGTAAAACGACCAACGGGAGCGCAACCCCTGTACAATGCACGCAAGCCCTAAAGGGCGGCAGACCTTAATCCATAAAGAAAGCTGTCAACAACATGGAGCTGACAACGGATGCGAGAGAGCGGGCAACGGATGCGGGCGGGCAAACGATTGATGCGGGCGGACTGTCGACGGATGCGGCCTGTTTCTCGCAAACCAGCGCTTAAAACTCGTCGTTGGCGTAGGTAGAGAGGAAGTTGTTGGGCTTGTAGTCGAAAATCTCGTCTTCGCGGAAGAAGCGTGCCACCTCAGCGCGGGCGGTGTCGGGGCCGTCACTGGCGTGAACGATGTTCTCTTGAAAACTCATGGAGTAGTCACCGCGTATGGTGCCTGCGGGTGCTTTGCGCCCGTTGGTAGGACCTGCCAAGGTGCGCACCACTTCGATAGCGTCAACTCCCTCGAGGCAGAGAGCCACAACGGGGCATGCCATCATGGAGTCTTTGACGCGTTGGAAGAAGGGCTTGTCGGAGAGGTGGGCATAGTGTTCGGAGAGCAGCGCATCGGTGAGCTGCATCATCTTGAGTCCTGCCACGCGCAGGCCTTTGCGTTCAAAACGTGTGATGACTTCGCCAATGAGTGCACGCTGTACAGTGCCTGGCTTGAGCAATACAAGGGTCTTTTCGAGTGCCATAGTAAAAGATTTTTAGGTTAGTATAAATGTGATGTATGTATATCTGATGTTGTTGCGCGCACCTCATTGGCTTTGCGCTGGAGCTATGCGCGTCGGTTGTGCGCACACCTTTTACCATCTAAACTTTTGTGCTACGGTGTGTCCGTCGGCGCACAGCTGCAGGATATAGATGCCGTGCGGCAGATTGTGGAGCGCAATCTGTTGTTCGCTGCCAGGACTGAGGGTGTTTGTCGCCCCGCTGCGCAGGGTGCGTCCTGCTGCATCGGTGATGCGCCATCGCAGTTGGGCAATGGGGGTGCAGGCCAGTACGTTCCAGGCGTTGCCCCTCAGTTGGAGGGCTACGGGCAGTGCGTTGACACGCAGTGTCTCACATCCCGTCTGCTCGGCCATCTCAAGTGCCATTTGTAGCCCTGCGAAGGCATCGATTGTGCCATACCCCCACGCATTGGCATCGGCCTGTGGGTGTGCGCTGGCGGCGAGGATGGTCTCGAGCTGGTCGCGTGTCATCTGTGGAAAGGCTTCGAGCCATAGGGCTATGATGCCTGCCACGACGGGTGTAGCCATGGAGGTTCCCGACTTGTAGCCGTAATAGTAGTACTCGCCGTTCCATGTGCGTCGCTCCACGAGGCTTGAGGCTCGAGCGGAGAAGTCGGGGGCGTGCTTCGACACGGCTGCACGTATCACAGCTCCTGGCGCGCTGATGGTGGGTTTAGTGGCTTGTCCGAGGTACGGCCCTAAGTTGGAGAAAGAGCATATCTGCCCGAGGGGGAACGCAGTGGTGAAACTCAAGGCTGCACCGTTGAGCCGCTCGGTAGTGTTGGCAGCGGCATAGGCTGCCACTGCTACGGCGGAGGGTACGGTAGCCCCACCCTCGCACACCATGTATTGGGCATCGCCCTCCACAAATCGGGCATCGGGACTATAGAACTCACCCATGCCCTCGTCCGTCCAAGCATGAACGGCGATGCCACTCGCATCGTGTAGGTGTGCGGTGGCTATTGCGATGGGTTGCTCTGCAGCGTGTGCTGTCGTGCGTGGGCGCACCTCTATGCCTACAGGCAGGTAACCGCCCGAGGTGTAGAGCAGGCTACGCGAGATGACCAGTGAGGCGTGCTGCTTATGGTTGTCGGGATTGATTTCTTCGGCAAAGGCACTCGTAAGGTCTACGCTCTGATATTCTACCTCTCCGTTGCGCAATACAAAGGGGCGCATCTCGGCATGGCGCAGACTGTCGTCAGCCTGCAGCCACAGGTCGAGCATGGCGGTGCTTCCTGTGGGTGTGATGAGAAATCGTAGGGGTTCGTCGGTCTCGCTACGCAGCTCGGCCTGTGCATGGAGCTTTTGGCCGCCCTCATTGCCCATTGCAGCGACCATAAAACCGCCGTTCTCGAGCAGTATGCGGTTCATGGTCTGACTATAGAGGTCGCGCCCATCGTGTGGCCCATCGTGCGAGCCAAAACTGGCGTTGATAATCCATCGCTTTCCCTCTCGCGCGGCTACATCGGCCACAAAGGCTGCATCTTCGAGCAGCTCGGCATTGTCGAGGTTGGAGGGGATAAAGATAAGTTCAGCCTCAGGTGCCATGCCGTAGTATTCGCTCCCGCTCACAGAGGCTCCCGCTGCGATACTGGCTACATGTGTGGCGTGTCCGCCCGTGTTGTCATAGCCATCGCCGCCCGTGGGTATGTCGGTGGTGGGTTGCGTGTCGGCGATACGGCGATTCCACACGTAGCGCACGCGGCTCTGCCCGTCTGTGTCGTTGAACGTGGCATGTCGGTACTCAAAACCCTCGTCGAAGACGGCTATGATGACACCGCGCCCGGTATAGGGGGTGAGGAGCGTGCTGGCACTCTGCACGCGTTCGGTGGCGGTGGCCTCGCGGGTGCGGTCGGTCAGCAGGCGATGGGTGGTGGAGATGGCGAGGCGCACCAGCGTGGTGTCTGCGGCCCATTGGCGCAACTGTTGTAGGTCGACGCGTGCGCGGTAGACGTTGGGGGCTACAGGCTGAACACAGCCTGCGGGACAGGGTGCGCCAGGTCGGGTGACGACTAATACGGAGAGCGTGTCAACCATGGGAAACCCAGCGTAAGTGGAAGGCGCGAGAGCTGCCTGCGCAACGGGTGTCTGTAGGCGTCGCTGCAGTCCGAGATCAAGCACAGGCTGGGCTGTGAGCGCGAGGGTGTAGAGCGCAAGGAGGAAGACAATGAAGCGACGCATGGGTTGACGAAGATGGGTGATGGAGATGCGCAGAGGAAGAGCGTTGGAGCGAGCATCAGTCTTGCGGGAGGTGCAGTTGTCGATACTGCTTAGGCGTGACGTGGTGCTTACGGGCAAAAGCCAAGTAGAAGGCTTGGCGTGAGGCAAAACCGACACTCAAACCGATGTATTCGGCGGTGAGTGTGGCACAAGCTGGGTCGGAGAGCATGGTACAAGCATCGCGCAGGCGCAGCGTGTTGAGCAGGTCGGCATAGTTCGTGTGCAGGCTCTGCGAGATAGCAGCCGAGAGCGTGTAAACGGACACACCGAGCGCCTCGGCGGCTTGCCGCTGCGTACTCTCGTGGGTGCGATAGCGGGCATCAGTCATGAGGTAGCGAAGCAAGCTGAGATAGAGTTCGTCGGCACGCGACTGGCTGAGACGCTTACGTTTGTTCATAGCGCGAAGATAAGCAAAAAGTCTATACGCTTTGAAAATAACACGCAGAATTACGCGTTTTCTGCTACATTTCGTTATCTTTGCACGCATATTCTATGGCTATCGGAGCATGGTGCGCAGACAATGGCAAACGATGCTTTCGGCACAAACTTGGGTAGGGAGAGTGTGCAAAATTCTTGGAGTGCGCTTACGCGCAGAATTCTTACAAATCTGTTCAAATCTAACAAATGGACTTTCAAGATTATAATTGTGTGAGATTTGCCAAAATTTGTGAGATTTCATGCCCATTTAGGGCAACTTCTTCTTTTTTGACATACCCTCACGGCCTACCCCACTGTCTATTTACACTGCTATATCTATTTAAGGAATCATACTATACCATGAAAAAAACATGCTTGGCACTCTTGGTGCTTATGTTATGTCCGCTATTGGGCATAGCACAGGGTGAGGCGCGCTTCAACGACCTCTCCTTGCAGCCTTTAGCTCCCCTGCAAGTGGGTGGAGCGCAAGGCGTGGCGGCGGCCTTTGCTGGTCAGATTGATGGTACAATCATCGTAGCTGGCGGCTGCAACTTCCCTACTACTCCCGCTGCTGAAGGCGGACAAAAAGCGTTCTACGCCGACATCTTCGCCCTGCGTCCTGCTGAGGAAGGGGCTACGTGGCAAAAGATAGGCCAACTGCCTCGTGCCTTGGCTTACGGTGCGAGTGTATCGACCTCGCGCGGTGTGGTGTGTATCGGTGGTACTACCGACGGCAGCCACAGCGAGGCAGACGTTTATCTCATCGACAAAAACGGACAGACGACTTCCCTACCCTCTCTGCCCCGTGGCTTGGATCAGTTCACAGCGGCTGCATCGGGCGATGTGGTCTATGTGGCTGGTGGACAGACCGACGGTGTGGGTTCGCTTGCGGCCTACTGCATTGATCTGAGCCGCGATGGTGCTGCGTGGGAAGCCCTACCCGACCTGCCTGGCGCAGCACGCATACAACCCTGTAGTGCGGTGCAGAGTGCAGCCGTGGGGTCGGCGTTCTATGTCTTTGGTGGTTACGACCCGCAGACGAAGAAGGCGGTGACCGATGGCGTGGCGCTGGATCTGAGCACCAAGACTTGGCGCACCATCAGTGCCATTCAGCCCTACGGTGAGGAAGCCACCAGTGCGCTCATCGGTGCTACTGCTGTGGCGAACGGTTGCGGACACATCGTATGTATCGGCGGTGTGAACAAGGATATCTTCGAGGCGGCTCTACAAGGGGCTGCATCGGACTACTTGACGCACCCTGCCGCGTGGTATCAGTTCAGCAAAAACCTGTTGGTGTACCAGACGGTGACGGACGCGTGGGCACGCCTGTTTGAGGGCGAGGAGTTGGCACGCGCAGGGGCTTCGGTGGTGGTCATCAACGATGCCGTGGGCGGCGCACACTGGTACGTAGTGGGTGGCGAAGAGAAGCCTGGCATTCGTTCGGCAGCAGTGACCGATGCGCACGTGAGCTATACGGCGCATTTCGGATTGCTCAACTGGGCCGTGCTCATCCTCTACCTCGCAGGCATGATAGGCCTCGGTGTCTATTTCATGCAACGCCAAAAGGGTGGCGAGGACTTCTTCAAGGGTGGCGGTCGCATACCTTGGTGGGCAGCAGGTATCAGCATCTTTGCCACAATGCTCAGTGCCATCACCTATATGAGTATCCCCGCCAAGGCGTATGCCACGGACTGGACGTACTATCCCATGCAGATTTGCATCTTGATCGTATCGTTCCCTGTCATCAAGTATTACCTGCCTTTCTTCCGTCGACTGAATGTGACCACGGCCTATGAGTACTTGGAGCGTCGCTTCAACTATGCCACACGCTTCATGGCTTCGTTGCTCTTCATCGTCTTCATGGTGGCACGCACGGCACTGGTTATCTTCCTCCCCTCTTTGGCTATGACAGCAGTGACGGGCATTGACATCTATATATGTATCGTCCTGATGGCACTCATCACCATCGTATACTGTACGATGGGCGGTGTAGAAGCCGTGGTGTGGGGCGACGTGATACAGGGCATCATCCTCGTGGGCGGTGCTATCATCGCGGCAGTCTACCTCATTGTGCAAACGGGCGAGAACGGCGCAAGCGATTTCTGGCAGATTGCTACCGACAACGATAAGTTCCGTATGTTTGTTTGGAGCTTAGACTGGAAGAGTGCTACGTTCTGGGTAGTCATCTTGGGCGGCTTGGCCAACAACCTCATCTCGTACACGAGCGACCAGACCGTGATACAACGCTATCTCACCACCAAGGACGAGAAGAGTGCGGCACGTGGCATCTTGACCAACGGTCTGATGTCGGTGGTGGTGACCATCGCTTTCTTCACCATCGGTACAGGACTGTACACTTTCTTCAAGACACACCCCGCCGAGATGGATATCACGATGCAGAAGACGGATGCCATCTTCCCCTTCTTCATGATGAGCCAGTTGCCTGCAGGACTGGCAGGACTGCTCATCGCTGCGGTGTTCTCGGCCACGATGAGTACCATCGCCAGCAACATCAACTCCATCTCTACCGCCTTCACGGTGGACTTCTGGAGCCGTTTCCGCACGGTGAGCGACTCGGGTAAACTGCGCACAGCGCGTTATTCGGGCATCGCAGCGGGTCTCATCGGTATGTTCATCGCCATACTGATGGCTATGGTTGACATACAGTCGTTGCTCGACTATTTCAACACCATCCTCGGCCTGCTCAGCGGTGGCATCGGTGGTCTCTTCATGATGGGCATCTTCTTCCCCCGCATTGGCAGCAAGGCCGCTCTGATAGGTTTCCTCTGTGGCACAGCGGTGGTCATCTGGATGAACTTCTTCACACCCGCCTCGTTCCTGCTCTTCGGCTTCGTATCGATGGCCGTGAGTGTGGTGGTGGCGTTGCTCCTCTCCTACGTGATGCCCAACACGTCGAAACAACAAGGCCTCACGTGGCAGGATCGTCCTACAGAATAGTAGACGTTTCGCCACATCATTCTCTGAAGCATATATGCGAGTCTCCGCCCGAGGCTCGCATATATGGTATTATGCACATGGTTCGTTAAGCCTACGCCCTTTCGGTGTATAGGTCGTAGTTTCGTTAAATCATCATGATTATGGGAAGAACGAAGACATCCAACGTGTTAATAAGAATGTGCGTGAGTGATTTGTTGCGATGGTTTACGACGACGGTTTTATAAGTCGTTTTTCATTTTTAATGGCGGTTTTTGATGGTTTGGTGAGGGTGTGTCACAATTCATTGAGTGCGCTTTCGCGCAGAAATCCTACAAATCTTTTCAAATCTAACAATTTGGTTTTCAATATTATTATTTTGAGAGATTTGTCAAAATTTGTAAGATTTCTCGCCCATTTGGGCGACTTCTTCTATTATGACACAGCCTCACCTTAGGCAGGGGGTGAAGCGACCAGCGGGAGCGCAACCCCTGTGGAATGCTGCCACTGCAACACAATCCCCGTAGGTGTAGCGACAGGCTACGTCTACGGGGCTTGTGTCTAAGGTGCGATGGGATGCAGATGGGCTACCAGTCAAATTTGAGGTGGCGCACGGTCTTACGTCCATCACCGATGAGGCGCATAGCCTCAATACCAATGCGCACATGTTGCTCGGCAAAGTTACTGGTCACAGCGCGGTCGCTGGCTTCGGTCTTGATGCCCTCGGCATACATAGGATTGTCGCTCACCAAGAGCAAGGCACCCGTGGGGATGTGATTGTAGAAGCCGCAGGTGAAGAGCGTAGCCGTCTCCATATCTACAGCCATGGCTCGCGTGGAGCGGAGGTAGGTCTTGAAACGCTCATCGTGTTCCCACACACGGCGATTGGTGGTGTATACCGTGCCCGTCCAGTAGTCCTGTGACGCATCGCGCAGGGCGGTACTCACCGCACGTTGCAGCATGAAGGCGGGCAGAGCAGGCACTTCAGGGGGGAAATAGTCACCACTCGTACCCTCGCCACGTATACCCGCCAAGGGGAGGATATAGTCGCCCAAGCGCGTCTTGTCGCTGATGCCACCACACTTTCCTAAGAACAGACACGCCGAAGGCGACACGGCACTGAGCAGATCCATGATGAGCGCGGCATTGGGCGAACCGATACCAAAGTTGATCATCGTCACCCCCTCGGCTGTGGCACAGCGCATACCGCTCTCTGTACTCGCAGGCGATACACCCTTGAGGTCGCAAAAAATGTCTACGTACTTATTGAAATTGGTGAGCAATATGAGTTTGCCAAAATTGTCGAGCTGTTGCCCCGTGTAGCGCACGAGCCAGTTCTCCACTATCTCTTGTTTCGTTGTCATAGCTATGAGTATAAGGTAATAAAAACAGGAACGGCCTTGCCTAAATGCCCGCACAGGCTTGCACCTATTTGCAATTGTTGGCCAAAAATACGAAAAATCAGCAGGAAAACAAGCCGTCTGCACGCATTTGAGTGGAGAATACCAAGATGTAGCCCGTATTTTGCACTTAGTTATGGTGTTGTTACTGTCCACAAAAACGGTGTTTAAGGGGTGCGCTTCGCGCAGAAATTCTTCAAAATTTTATTCAAAATTAAACAAATTCAAGAATAGCATTGTTCATTACTATTCATCTACACACGAACACGAGCGCAAGCCCTAAACGCAGTTTTTAGCAGACTGTAATCATGTGGTATTTGCCAGCATGAGCGCAAGGCTCGGGCTAAACGTCACCCCTCGCCGAAAAAACTTCAAGGTGCCGTTTTGGGGCACCTTGAAGGGAAGATACTTATTTTTTGATTTTCGGGGAAGGGGATACTCGAAAGGCCAATAACTACCGCGGCGCAAGCACCAGGCGGAAGCCCAAGAAGTGGCTGCAGTAGCCAGGCGAGTCGCCGTTGCGGGACGCCACGCGGCAGCTCCTCGCGATGAGGAGCCAACAGCCGCCGCGTCCCACGCGAGACTGGCCAGATGAAGCGCCCTGCGGATTCGTCACACTATAGCTTGGATATGAGCTTTTCCAATCACTACACCATTCCCTTACATTTCCACTCATGTCATACAAGCCAAGTTCGTTCGGTTTCTTTTGCTTTACATTGTGTGTTTGGTGACCACTATTGCCATCATACCAAGCCACTTCGTCAATATTGTTGGAACCTGCGTACTTGTAGTGGCGGCTCTTTTGACCGCCACGGGCGGCATACTCCCATTCTGATTCCGTAGGCAAACGGAAGACCCAGTTTTTCAAATCAGGGGGAAGCAACTGAGACTTTATATTATTAAGTCGCTGCAGAAACTGTTGGCAGTCGTTCCACGAGACCTCTTCCACAGGGCGCAAATCCCCTTTGAAGTCGCTCGGATTTGATCCCATTACCGCCTCCCACAGACGCTGTGTAACCTCTGTGCGACCCATATAGAACTCGCTAATCGTCACGTTGTGAGCAGGACGTTCATCGAAGTACGCATCATCACCCTGCTCAGAAGTTGCACCAATCATGAGAGTGCCAGCACCTACTATCTCGAACCCTAAATCGGGCAGAGGTCCTTGCATATCAAAACTAAGGCTACGAGTGACACCCGTACTGCCCGATTTTCCCAACTGAGCGGACTTAGCAGCAGGCAAGTCCCACGCCAAGTTGTAAGGGCAAAAGCTGTATACTATAAGGAGCAAAGCAAACAAAGCCATGCGGCTCAAAGAGTTGTAATGACGATTCATAAAGTTCGATGGTTTATAAGGTTATTGAGGGTAAACTACAAAAATGTAAATTGACGAGACCGTTTGGGGTTATTGCCTAATGGACAACCCAACAGCGAAAGAGGGGGACAATCGCGTAAGGCTTGCAAAGATTAGTGGTGGAAGAGGCGCACGCCTGTGAAGGCCATGGCGATGCCATATTTGTCGCACGTTGCGATGACATGATCATCGCGCACGCTACCTCCCGCTTGTGCCACATAGGCTACGCCGCTCTTTTGGGCGCGCTCAATGTTGTCACCAAAGGGGAAGAAGGCATCACTACCGAGACAGACACCTGTTTGCTGGTCGAGCCACTCGCGTTTCTCGGATGGTGTGAGGGGTTCGGGGCGTTGCGTGAAGAACTGTTGCCACGCACCATCGCTCAGCACATCCTCGGGTGTGTGTCCCAAGTAGGCATCGATGGTATTGTCGCGATCGGCACGACGTATGCCAGGGACGAACGGCAGGCCAAGCACACGTGGATGCTGACGGAGATGCCATAGGTCGGCCTTGTCGCCAGCCAAACGTGTGCAGTGTATGCGGCTCTGTTGTCCAGCACCAATGCCAATAGCTTGTCCATCCTTGGCATAGCATACACTGTTGCTCTGCGTATATTTGAGGGTGATGAGTGCTATCTTGAGGTCGCGCAGTGCTTCGGGGGTGAAGGACTTGTTATGTGTAGGGATTTGTGCAAAGAGACTATCGTCGGCGAGGTTTACATCATTGCGATGCTGCTCGAACGTGATGCCAAAGACCTGTTTACGCTCGATGGGTTCAGGGGTATAGTCGCGGTTCATTCGCAGCACGCAGTACGTGCCTTTGCGCTTGGCGCGCAACACCTCCAAAGCTTCAGGGGTGTAGTCGGGTGCAATGATACCATCGCTCACCTCGCGTTTGAGCAGGAGGGCAGTAGAGAGGTCGCAGGTGTCGCTCAGTGCCACAAAGTCGCCGTAGCTCGACATACGATCGGCACCACGAGCGCGGGCATAGGCCGTGGCTATGGGCGAGAGGGGCTGCGGCAGGTCGTCAACAAAATAGATACGCCGAAGTGTGTCGGAGAGAGGGAGTGCCACGGCAGCACCAGCGGGCGACACATGTTTGAACGAGGCAGCAGCAGGCAGTCCTGTAGCGGCTTGGAGTTCCACGACCAGTTGCCAAGCATTCAGTGCATCGAGCAGATTGATATACCCAGGGCGTCCACTGAGTACCTCGAAGGGCAGTTCTTGTCCACTAACACTTACACTGGCTGGCTGCTGATTGGGATTGCAGCCATACTTCAAAGAAAGCGTTTGCATAGATAAAAAGGGAATGAAATTGGGAGAAGGAATACTACTTTTCTGCTTTATGGGGCAAAAATACGAAAAATCGAGAGCCTACCAAGAGAAAAGGGGAGTAATCGGAAAACTCGGAGGACTCGGAGTAATCAGAATACTCAGAATACTCAGATTACTCAGAGTCCTCCGAGAACTCCGACTTCTCCCCTACTCGAGGTGGAATTTATGAATCTCTTGGCCTCGTGAGCCGACGACGAAGGATGAGCCGACGGGTACGGGCGTACTCTCGAAGTTGTTGCCTAAAACAGCTTGGAAGAGGAGTTCGCCCGTAGCACCACGGAAGAGATAGAGGCGGCCACTGCTGTCACCCGTGACGATGAAGAGTTCGTGCTGCTGATTGTAGAAAGGTACGGGACTGGACCACGCGAAGAACTGCAAGGGCTTGCGATAGAGTACGTCACCCGTTTGTCTGTCCATGCAGACAAACTCAGCCGTCTTGCTACTGTCTGGCTGCGTGATGGTGGCAAAGAGCTTGCCCTCGCAGTCGCCGTGACCGAGGTAGGGTGTGCAATAGAGTCCGCCGTCGAAGTGTTTCTCGCCGATATTGAGTTTGGTGCAAGGGAACTGTTGTTCCCACACCAATTCACCTGTGAGACCGTTGAGTTTCACAAAATGGCAGATGCCTTGCGTGCCTTGTTGGTCTACTTCGCAAGCAGAATAGATATAAGGTGTGTTCGTCGTGGTGTCCACCTCGCAGACGATAGAGCCGTCGATATCGTCGTGGTTGTCGTAGTACCACACGGGGCGCATGGTGTGGAGATTGATGCACACGATATTGCCGTGGTTGTCGCCAAAGTATCCATGGTTGCGATACACACAGAGAGAATTCTCTACACCAGCAGCTCCGCGTCCCTTGACGTGATAGCGCAGTTTGGTGTGGATGGCGAGGGCACGGTCATCTCCCGTACGAAGGTACTTATAGATTGTACCATTCTCACCAGGCCAAAAGAGGAATTGTCCCACAGCCACGGGCGAGGAGTCGAATGCACCCCAGCCACGCTCAGCCTTGGGGTCGGGTCCGTAGAAGAAGGCGCGTTCATGCTTGAAGATATCGAGGGCGACTTGTCCAATAGGTGGATGTGCAGGAATGCCTTGGCCGACATAGAGTATGCCATTGAGCGAGGGGTCTAAGCTCACGCTTCCCTTGATGGGGTTGCCTGCACTGAGGGGCTCGCGCGAGGCCTTGCCGTTGGAAAAGTTGATGAAGTATACTGTGCCAGAGAGCGAACCCACGATAATCTCTTGCTCGGCAAAGTCGGGAGTAAGCGCTACGGCATGAGCACGCTGTTGCTCCATCTGCTCTTGTGTCCACTGCACATAGACTGGCTGTCCCGTCCAGCCGCTGCCACCGCCAAAAGAACCTACGGAGGTGGGCGTGTCGTCGCGCCCTGTCTGGAAAGTCCAGTCTCGCACTATCTTGGAGGGTACACCATCAAACGTACCCGCCACAGGCTCATCGCGCAGCGGGCCTCCACGAAAAGTGAAATGGCCGGGCGCATCGGCGTAGGCATCTTCGAGTGAGTTGAGCGTGCCATCGGTGACGGTGTCAATGATTTCGACAACGTAGGTCAGTTGCTCCACAGAAGCATAGGCGGTGTCGGGGAAGGACATCTGGGCGGATATCAGCTCGGTGCTATTGGCTTCGGATGCTGCTATGGAGGACGAACGTCGCTGACAGCTCCACAACAGTGTGGCGAGGCATAGGGAAAGGAACAAAATCCTTTTCATAAGATAAAAAAGTTGAGGGAATGAACATCAACCCCAATCGGTCATGTGGCAGTCGGGGTAGAAAAGCAGGCTGAATGCGCCCTGAGACGTGCATCAGCCTGCTAAGTATGGGTTATGAATATTCAAGACAAAAGCTTTTAGTCATTGAAACGACCTGCGAGTTCACAGAGATTGACGACGACCTGCATGGCTTTGTGCAACGAGGGTACAGGAAGGAACTCGTGCGGTCCGTGGAAGTTGAGTCCACCCGCAAAGATGTTGGGACAGGGTAAGCCCTTGAACGAGAGCTGTGCGCCGTCGGTTCCACCGCGAATGGCTTGCACGCGTGGCGACACGCCAGCTTGCTCCATGGCTTTGATGGCCAAATCGATGACGTGAGGAACAGGCTCCACTTTTTCGCGCATATTGCGATACTGGTCGCGTATCGTGACCTTCACAACACCTTCGCCGTAGGTCTGCGAAAGTTCTTCAGCAAGTTGTTCCATGAAACGTTTGCGCTCGTGGAACTTGCGAGCATCGTGGTCGCGAATGATGAAAGAAAGTGTGGCATGTTCACAACCTCCCTCAACAGAGAGAAGGTGATAGAACCCTTCGTAGCCCGATGTGGTCTCGGGCAAGTCGGTATGAGGAATCTTGCAGACAAGTTCGGTAGCGATACGTCCCGCATTGATCATCTTGTCTTTGGCATATCCTGTGTGTACACTCACACCGTTGATCTCGAACTTGGCCGATGCAGCATTGAAGCATTCGTATTCGAGTTCGCCAACCTCGCCGCCGTCCATCGTGTAGCCCCAACTGCAACCAAACTTCTCGACATCGAAGTGGTGAGCGCCGAGGCCTATCTCTTCATCGGGGTTGAAAGCCACACGTATCTTGCCGTGCTTGATTTCGGGATGGTTTTGGAGGTATACCATGGCCTGCACAATCTCGGCAATGCCAGCCTTGTCGTCGGCACCAAGCAGGGTGTGGCCGTCGGTGACAACGAGGTCTTCGCCGATATGACGACGCAGCTCGGGGAAGGTAGCCACGTCGGTGACGATGCCAGCCTCTGCGTCGAGCACGATGTCCTGCCCGTCGTAGTTCTTCACGATGCGCGGCTGAATGTTAGCGCCTGAACAGTCGGGACTGGTGTCGTAGTGTGAGATGAAGCCAATGACGGGTGCATCAGGCTTGCCATTGGCGGGCAACGTGGCATAGATATAGCCTTTGTCGTCGAGTTCTACATCCTGCAGACCTTCTTCGCGAAGCTCATCGGCTAAGAAACGAGCGAAAATCAGTTGCTTGGGCGTACTTGGAGTGGTTTCGGAATCTTCTGCCGACTGAGTATCAAACGCAGTGTAGGACAGGAAACGCTCTAAGATGTCTTTCATAAATTATAAATGGGGATATGGTTTGTGCTACATGATAGCTCGTACAGAGGTTCTCAATAAGCGGTTTTGTCGCTCTTGGCTTCCCAAGCTTGAAAGGTTTTGAGTGCCTCGTCGCGCAGTATGGGAATGAGCGGTGTGGAACGCTGCGAGAGGGGTTTATCTAACTCTTGGTAGATGAAATCGTCATCGAAGTTGACAGCAGCAGCATCGCTACGGTCGGCAGCATAGAATATGCGCGAAATATGCGCCCAATAGATGGCACCGAGACACATGGGACAGGGTTCACACGAGGTATAGATGTCGCAACCGCTGAGGTCGAACGTGCCCAGTACACGACAGGCCTCGCGAATGGCATTGACCTCGGCGTGGGCTGTACAGTCGTTGTCGAGGGTGACAGAGTTGGAGCGTCCAGCAATGACTTTGCCGTCCTTCACCACCACTGCTCCGAAAGGGCCTCCCCCATTCGCTACGCTCTCAGCTGAGAGGCGAATGGCTTGACGCATAAATTCACGGTCTTGCGCTGAAATTTCTATCTTTGACATAAAAGGATTTACTAATAGGAGAAGTGTTTTAGCTGCATGAAGAGACTAAGCTACTAAAAGCGCACCTTCTTACCGTTTACTATATAAACCTGACCACGCTGGGGCTTGAAGACACGACGGCCTTGCAAGTCGTAAATAACGGGGACTGTCTGCGTGAGCTCTATCGTAGAAATCGCTGTAGGAATAGCAGGGGTAAGAGGTACAATGCGGCCTATGGGACGCGGTTCATACAGACTTTCATCGATGAAACGAACATTGCGCACGGTGACGTGTGCATCTTCGTCGGTGATGGGTACAGGAGCTTCGAGCGTCAGGCTGAAGAGTTCACCTTCCTTTGCGTCAATGGTAGTGTCTGGATCACCGAAAACCAAGAAGCGCACAGTGCCATCAGCAAGGGTATTCCACATCAATGAATAGGCCTGGATGAGAGAAGAGGCAACCACCGAGTTTTCGCGCACGCGTACGCCCTCAGGCAGCGCGAAGTCTGCCTGAAAGGCGACAAAGTTATATATAGACGAATTGGAGAGGCTGAAGCTAAGCGTCCACTCACTGCCATCAACAACGGAGTTAGCTGTGACATCTATCGACTGGGCTGTGAGACGTGATGCCCCGAATAGGATGGTGAGCAATAGGAATATGCTACGAATATGTGATTTCATAATGGAGATTGGGATATTTAGAACAACACTTTCTTACCATTCACAATATATACACCACCATGGATAGGTTTGGTGACGCGACGGCCTTGGAGGTCGTAGATATCGGCTGAGCCAGCTACAGAAGCACCACGCACGGTGAGACGCTCGATGGCTGTGGTCTCGTCGGGCATGTGGAAGCGTACGGAAACGCTATTCATACGATTGTCCTCAGCAGCTTGGTCAACGAGCATAGCCTCGGTGAGGCTAACGATACGTTGCTCTTCAGGGATAAGCTCATCGGCAATCAGCGAGAGCGAGAGAGTATGTGTGCCTACGGGCATGTTCAAGGCGTTCTGACTATAGAGGCTCACGCGATAGTGACGATTGTCGAGGCGTACGCTGGAACACGTATAGCCTTGGAATTCATCTGGCAAATTCAAGCCGATGAACTGCATGCCTTCGGGTACAGTGACATCGAACTGCAAGGCGGTATAGGCATCCTCTGTTACGACGAGGGCAACGGGCATGATGGCCTCTTCGCCTGCCGAAGCGATGAACGTCACAGGACGCAACGCTGCATCAGCTGTCGGGAGACGCAGATGGCGCAAGTGATTGGTAGACTGTTCTTGCAGAAGTTTGAGAACAGCGACAACATCGCGAATCGTGATGAGGTTGTTACCATCGGTATCGGCCTTGCGTATCTCAAAGTTGTCGTTGGGTATACCCAATATGTGCTGAATAATCGCTACCACGTCAGCGGTAGTAATCTCGCCATCGCCATTGGCATCGCCGCTACCTGAAGCCGCCAAGTCGGACGTGTCATCCAACTCGTAGTGTGTCATTGTATTATAAATATAATTGGCTCGAGTCCGCAGCCACGACTTGGCATTGGTGGTCAAAGTGGCATAGCCATTACCATCGCTCCACTTGGTGGCATTGTGGACGAACGATGGAGCGACGTAATTATAATACTCATCGCAATACTCCAACAATTCGTCTAAGCCTCCCGTGGTCATAAAGTCGTGCCAAAGCGCATAGTATGCCTTTGAGATTTCCGTGCTGGCATAGAAGAGTTGTTGGAAGAAAGGAACACCTTTAGCAGAGAATGAACCACTTAACAAATCGGTGTCGGCACTATAGATAAAGTATTTGCTTGATCCATCGTAGCCAAACGCCCAGTCGAAGTCCCAAACAGGACCGAAAACGTAGGGTGACTCATAGTTGAGTGTGAAGCCATCAAGTCCATCGGCTGCCAAGGCATGTTCATTGTAGAGGAAGAGGCTCTTGGGGTGTTTCAACTCAGTGTTGCGCGCAAGGTCTGTGACAAACATGAAACGCACCAAGGCATCTATATCTAACCACTTCTCGAAATTGTCGTTGTCATATACAGCATAGGTAAACTCACTCCAATGTTGCATAATGGCATTGACCATATTGGTCTGTGTATCCTTGTCGAGAATGTCGTCAATATCAGGTTCGTGAATCTTGGTCATGATACTATACGCATTGTTGGTATAGTATGTTTCGTCGGTATAGGTATCCAACTCAAGCATAAAGGCTTCGCTCTCGTCTACGAGGTCAATGCTGTTGTTAGAGAAGCCTACCTTTTCGGTCAAATTGTAGCTACCGCGATACTCACCATTGATGTAGAGTTCCACAGGTACGATGTGGTTGCAGCCAGCAGCTTGCACCATATCGGCCATCTTCATAGCCAACGCATTAGTGGTCATAGAACCCGTCTGCTTGTTGGCCAACAATACCCAACTCTTACCGCTTCGCATACCGAGAATCTTCTGCTTAGTAGTGAATTTCAGACGATAGGGATTCTTCGTTGAGGAAGTCGAACCGCCCCAGCTACTGTTTCCACGTCCCTTGATTTGAACTGCGGTAGAGGGAAAATCGGGATAAACACCTGCTCCATCTATGCGAATGGTAGCACCGAGATAGCTCGTCTTAGTGATAGCGGTCAAAGAGGTATTGCCATCGAGAGTGATGTAAACAGCAGGCACATTGTAGGAAGACGTGGGGTGGTCTGTAGCCCAGTCAACCTTCACAGTATATTCACGACCATAGGGCATCCATGAATAGGATGCTTCGCTATCGTCAGCCACCAGTACGACAGGTTTGGAAGGATTAGAAACATCGAGTATAGCAGCTGCGCCAGCAGTGGAAGCGTAAATCTTGTAGGCTCTCGGTGCTACGGTATAGACAATGTCTTGGTCAAAACGTAGACGTGTTTGCTTGCTCACCTGCTCTACGCCTGCAACATAGACTGTAGCATCTTCTGTAGAAACATTGAACGAAGGTGTCAAGCGCTTACCTATAGCACTACCTACGGTGAGGCGAATGGTTTGGGGAATACCCAGCGAACCATCCTCTAAGAGTTCTTCTTCGGCCACGACATCCACAAGGAGTTGGTCGTTATACTTATTATTGAACTTGAAAGAAGTGAATGTAGGTAGGTCAGCGGGTGGCTCAGTAGTAATACGCACCGTCTCTATAGGATCGAAACGTATGTTCATGCCATTGATAGTTGTGATATACACATTTCCATTAGCACGATCTTCTCGCGATAAAATAGACTCCATCGGGAAAACCAACAATTCACCATCAGCCAAATACGCATACAGAGCCGAATCGGGGTGGGTCTGTGGTTGTGGCTCAAAGACGGTTACGGAGCAACTGGCCGAAATCTTGGTACCATCCCTGGTCGTGGCTGTAATCATAGCCGTACCTTTGCTGACAGCGGTAATAGTACCATCAGCAGTAACGGTAGCGACCGATGTATTGTTGCTGGCCCAAGTGAGGTTTTGGTTGGTAGCATCACTGGGCTTGAACGTTACGGGCAAGGTATACGACTTACCTGTAGGAATCTTGATTGCCGAGCTTCCCAACTCGATGTCGTGAATAGGAATACGGTCGCCAGTTTCTACTTCTACAAACTCAAACTGGCTACCATCGTCGTCTATATCCGTATAGAGCAAGACGGTGCTGGGAGCAGCCTGCTGCGGCGCAGCGCAGAGATAATAGGTAGTCTTACTGGAATAGCCACCAGGACCCCAGCTGCCCGTTCCCTCTACATCTACACTCATCACGTAGATACCATCCTTGCGCTGGATGGGAGTGAGATAGGTTGGTGTGGAAGAAAAAGAGAAGTTGAGCGAAGCACCATAGTACGAGGACGTGGTTGAGACATACATATATTGCTTCTTACCCAAGTTGTAGAAGGCATAATGTCCTTGTCCATCATTTTCGATACGCCACTGATTGTTCTCGTCGGCTTCGATGAGTTCATCACGGAAAGCGTCGTGAGCGGGGGTGCGTGTGGTATTGGTAAACCCTGCTATGACGGGGGCTGTGGTTATTACATCGGGGTTATACACAATGTAGCCAAACTGGTTTACGTTGTGTATGAGGTATACCTTGTCGCTACTCCATAGAGCATCGGTATCGGTAGTACCCGTACCTGTGCCTGTGCCAGTACCCGTACCACCGTCGCCATCACCGTCGCCCTCTTCATAAAAATAGAACTGGCCATTGTTGGTAACACCGCCCGCATAGCATCCCATAAGGAAGGTATTGGTACGCAAATTCCAGTAGTAGGAACTTTGTGCCACGCTCTGTACGGTAGCATAACTGCCTTGGTTATTGATTTTCCACCTTGCGTTGTCGTCAACGGTGGTCTGCAAGGTGAGGTACTTACGCGTATCGCTGTACGTATCGCACCAAGCTAAATAGCTACCTGTGGCAGCGTTCTTGATGGTATATCCATCCCCTGAAGTCTCTACATACCAGTAGCCATCAGCTGAGACATTTTCTTCTTGTACGTAGTAGAGTTCATAGCTTACGCCGTGGTTACTTCCTATGGCGATGTAGCCGTCAGCAAATGCGCACTCGATGTAGTACTTCTTGCCTTTTTCAAAGCTGAATACTGGTGTGGACGCCCACGCGGTGTGGCTTCCAAGAAGTATCAAGCTTAGCATGAGCAAAACTTTCTTCATCATGTTTGTTTATCTTGATTTTA
Source organism: Bacteroidaceae bacterium (assembly GCA_017479555.1). Taxonomy (GTDB): domain Bacteria; phylum Bacteroidota; class Bacteroidia; order Bacteroidales; family Bacteroidaceae; genus Alloprevotella. The sequence continues at coordinate 53,188 of JAFVCB010000032.1, forward strand.
TGTTTCCTAATATTCTGTGTGAGCAACGAGGAAAACCTACTTCCTTGCTGCCTACTTTTTCATAGCCTACAAAAATAAGGTGAAAACTCATAAGCGACCAAGGCGTATTTTCCTTTTTTGCTATTTTTACATAGGAATAGGCTAAAAATGCCAAAAATAGGGTAGCGAAATGAGGGACATTATGCTGTATTTGTCCATATTCGTGCATCTTCGACTGTAAAGCACTGAGGATTGTTTGCATGCTTATCCTGTTGTAGTCGCTACGTATAGGAGTACAATATATATTATATAATGTTCGTGTTCGCCAACGCTGGAGTTGCTCCAATTAGGTCACTCCTACCCTGCCCATACTTTGGAACGAGAAAGAGCGAAGCGAAATACCCACGAAATAAGCCTATCCCATTATACACATTTATGAGGGCTGACTAAAGGCTAACGACAACATGAAGAACTAACAAAAGCAGCTTCGCGAAGTAACTCACGAAGCTGCTTAAGGTGAATGGCCTTACGGCCTACTGGTCGTAAGGGTATGTTATTTTACTTAACATACACTTTGCGTCCTCCTACGATGTAAACACCGCGCGTGAGGGGCTGAGTGACACGACGACCTTGGAGGTCATAGATAGCAGGCTGTGCCGTAGTGGGCAACAGGATTTCGGAGATGCCTGTGAGGGGTTCGGTGTCAACCTTGATGTTGCGAATCTCCCATGTACCTGCACCTTCTGATGTGCTCACGTAGCGGAAGGCTATTTCGACAGACTTACCAGCAAAGTCGGCAAGGCTAAGCTCTTGAATCTCGAAGCTGGAGAAGTTCTTGCCCTCTACGATAGTCGGATAGTTGATGTTGAGTTGCGTCCAGGAAGCATCTACGGTAGCCAATTGGGTCGGTGCAACTTCTACTTCGCGAATCCACAACGTAGCTTCGTTGTTCACATCTACGAAGAAGCGGCTGATAGAATGCTCAAACGTGAGACGAGCAGGTGCATCAGCGGGCAGATCGATGACGGGAAGGTGCAACCAGCTCTCACTGTCGTAGTTGGTACCAGAAGCATAAGCAGAGGCTGTAGCACCGTATGTATTCGAGAACGACCAAACTTTGGAGAGGCCATCGGCAAGTGCGACATCTTCTATCACGAGTTGGTTGTTTGTGCTTGTAGCAGGCTCTTCGAAGAGGACGTTAGGATCATCCACGGGCTCTACTATTTCTGATTGAGTGAGTACCCAGAGTTCGGCTGCAACGCTACCATCTACTTCTTCAGCATAACTACCGAAGGACTTGTAACCTGTGCTATATTGTATCCACTTCTGAACGCTGACGTTACGAATTGTCAGATTATTGTCGTTTGAGGCGGAGATTAACCAATTAGTACCGTCAACAAGGTCTGCGCTGAGGTTGAAGCTGTTATAATCACCCGTCTGGTATACGTAGCGACCATCTGACTGCTTGATCGTGTAAACATTAGCCTCGTTGGTGGCTTCGATGGTGAAGGCATTGTCCAAGTTGTCGAGGACGATAGTGCCATCTTCGCGTGCAGCAACATCGGTTACGTAGTAATAGCCATAGTTGCGTGTAATCAACGTAGCCACTTTGTAAACACCGTCAACGGAAGCTACGAGCAGGTATTGCTTACCACTCTCGATGGTGTTCGTGCGCTCGAAGGTGTACGAAGAAGTTTGAGTGTCTGTTGTGTCAACAGGTTCGGGTTCTGTCACGGTAATCGTGTAGGTAGCTTCTGATACAGCACTGGCATTGCCCTCGTCATCGTATGCGATGGCCTTAACTGTAGCACTCTCGTAGAGCTTGAAGGGTTCAAAATAGCGTGTAGCGTCCCAAGTTGGCTCTGTACCGTCGATGGTGTAATAGATGTAGGCATTCTCGCCTGCCTTGATTGTTACTTGGACGCTATCGCTACGCTCACCCGATGCGGGGCTAATCACGGGAGCAGCCACATAGATGCCAGGCTGAACTGTTTCATCAGTGCGCTCGCCGAGGTAGACGGTGACGGTCTTGACCTGTGTGGTAGCAGTAGCAACGAGGTTCACGCTGGTAGCATTACCTGTCCAAGTCTTATTCTGCGTGTCAATAGCACCTACTTCTGCTGTGTAGTTCATGCCATTACCATCAATAACAATCTTATAGATGGCTTGGCTCTCGTCAGTAGCTTCAAAGTTGATGGATGTACCTTTGTAGGTGCGCATGGTGACATTACCATTTGTAGTCCACATACGTACAACGGTGCTTCCACCACCATTGTCTGCGCTAAATACCACCCCACTCTCTTCGATAGGCTCGGTGATGCCACCAGCCTGAGAGTTGTCTGTGCTACCCGTTTCGAGACCCCAAGGATTTTGGCTGAAGGGGAATGTAACGATGGTATATTCTGTAGAATCCGTGGGCTCTGTAGGATCAGTAGGCTCATCCCCAGGTTCTACCACTTGAGATTGAGTGAGTACCCAGAGTTCAGCTGCAACACCACCATCTACTGCTTCAGCATAACTACCGAAGGACTTGTAACCTGTGCTATATTGTATCCACTTCTGAACGCTGACGTTACGAATTGTCAGATTATTGTCGTTTGAGGCGGAGATTAGCCAATTACTACCGTCAACAAGGTCTGCGCTGAGGTTGAAGCTGTTATACGAACCCGTTTGGTATACGTAGCGACCATCCGACTGCTTGATGGTGTAAACATTTGCCTCGTTGGTGGCTTCGATGGTGAAAGCATTGTCCAAGTTGTCGAGGACGATAGTGCCATCTTCGCGTGCAGCAACATCGGTTACGTTGTAATAGCCATAGTTGCGTGTAATCAACGTAGCCACTTTGTAAACACCGTCCACGGGAGCTACGAGCAGGTATTGCTTACCACTCTCGATGGTGTTCGTGCGCTCGAAGGTATACGAAGAAGTTTGGCTATCCGTAGGATCAGCAGGCTCAGTTGTTTCTGAAGGTGTAATTGTGTAGGCCACCTCTGCTATAGCACTGCTGGCACCTGTAGCATTGTAAGCGATGGCTTTAACCGTAGCACTCTCGTACAGTGCGAAAGGAGCGGTATAAAGTGTAGAAGCATCGGTAGGATCTGTACCGTCGAGGGTGTAGTAGATGCTGGTTTCTTCATCGCCTGTAATCGTAACAATCACACTGTCCGTACGATTGGTATTGGTGCGTGGAGTGATATTGGGCATCTGCACAGTAGTACCGGCCACCTCTGTATCGTCCGTAGCATCAGCCAAAGTCACCTCAATAGACGTGAGGCGGCTTGAACCCGTACCCGTAAAGGTTACTTCGTTTTGATTACCTGTCCAGGTCAACTCGTCGAGCGTACCTGTCGTGGTGGTAAATTTGAAATAGCCACTGGCGGCTGTAAATGCCACGCGGACAATAGCTTTTGAAGCATCAAGTGGCTTCAAAGTAATCGTATTGCCATTGTACACACGAAGCTGAGGACCTGTCCAATAGCGAGGAGGTTGCGAGGCCGACCCCTTTCCGAAAGAGAGTTCTACCCCGTCGTTATTGCTCCGTGCAACGATGGGATCCTCCATGTTTCCTGCAGCAGCTGTCTCTCCATTTCCACTACCAAGAGCATGTTCCCACTCATTGGCAACAAAATCGAAAGTCACTGTCTGCGCACTTGCTGACACACCCCATAGGAGGCAAAGTGTCAACACGAGAAGAGAGTAGAGTTTCTTCATAAGTTTGAGAATTGATGTTTATATATAATATTGTATAAAGTAACTTCTACAAAAAAGCGCACGAAAGCAATCGTTGTATGTCCGTACAGGGAAAGTGCCAAAAAGGAAAGATACAAACTACGTTTTCTCTTCTATCACCCCCTTTTCTACTTTTGCAATTCTTGACCGCAAAGATAAGTAAAAATGAGAGCCTAACAAGGTTTAACGTCGTTTTTGTTTGCTGCATACGAAAAAGGGGCAGCTTTATCTTTCTCCTTAAACCCACGATATTTGTATACCAAGAGACGCTGTAGGAAGTCATAAAAATGAGCATTTTTCAGCATTTTTGCTCATTCTGCTTGCCAATAATTTGGATGGCTGATGGGCTTTCTATACTTTTGCAGCGCAAAAAACAAGAAACTCATAAACAAAATCAAATTCACCATGAGAAACATTTTAGTGATTGGTGCAACTGGCCAGATTGGTTCTGAGCTCACCATGAAACTACGTAAGATTTATGGCAACCGCCATGTTGTATGTGGATATATTCCCAGCGCAAAGCCTAAAGGTGTACTCAAAGAGAGTGGCCCATACGAGATTTGCGACGTGACCGATGGCGAGCAGATTGCCACGGTCTGTCTCAAGCACAACATTGACACTATCTTCAACCTTGCTGCTCTGCTTAGCGTAGTGGCCGAAGGGCGTCCTCAGTTGGCTTGGAAGATTGGTATAGATGGATTGTGGAACGTCTTGGAAGTAGCGCGCGAGCACAATTGCGCCGTCTTCACGCCAAGTAGCATCGGCTCTTTCGGCCCTGAGACTCCTGCCGACAACACGCCTCAAGACACTATCCAACGCCCACGCACCATCTACGGCGTGTCGAAAGTCACCACCGAACTACTCTCCGACTACTATCATAATAAATATGGTGTAGACACACGCTCGGTGCGTTTCCCAGGTTTGATTTCCTACGTAACCCCTCCTGGAGGTGGCACCACAGACTATGCTTGCGATATCTACTACAGTGCAGTACGCGGCGAGAAGTTTGTATGCCCCATCGCAGCAGGTACATTCATGGATATGATGTATATGCGTGACGCATTGAATGCCTGTGTCAATCTGATGGAAGCCAATCCCGATCGTCTCATCCACCGCAATGGTTTCAACATCGCCGCTATGAGTTTCGACCCCGAAGGTGTGGCTGAAGCCATTCGCAAGTACAAGCCTGAGTTCAAGATGGAATACGATGTAGATCCTCTCAAGCAGGCTAATGCGGACAGTTGGCCCAACAGCATCGACGATACATGCGCTCGTCAGGAGTGGGACTGGCAACCTCGTTTCGACCTCGACTCCATGACACGCGACATGCTCGACAAGCTCAGCGTGAAGTTGTTAGGATAATCCATACAGCACGCTCATTGCTCATATTTCCAGAGCATATATTCGATTAAAAGGCTTTGCGAGACAAACGTTCTCACAAAGCCTTTTTTTAGTGCATCATTATAAATGAATGTATGGGTAATAGAGGTAAAAACTACAAAACCAAGGATTCTCCACACCCTATTAAAATAAAAAGGCGTATTTTCGTGCGTAAAAATGGTTTTCCCCAACAAGCGCAACAGGCTTCTTCCATGTTGCTACACCGAATAACTACATCATAAAGACAATATATCTATGATACCCCTTGAAGATTTCTTTCGCAATAGTCCACAAACGGCATTTCAGATTTCGCCCGACGGACAACACATCTCTTTTCTTGCTCCCTATCACGACCGCATGAACATTTTTGTTCGTGCCACAGAGGAAGAGGTTGCACCGCTTCAGCTCACCTTTGAGACCGAGCGCAGCATCGGTGGTTATATGTGGAAGAGCAATGACCGCATCGTATTTGTCAAAGATACGGGCGGCGATGAGAACTATCGCCTCTACTCCGTGAACATTGATGGCACGGATATGCGGGGACACACCGACTTCCCTGGCGTACGCACTTCGCTCATCGACGAATTAGAGGACGAGCCCGACGAGGTTTTGATAGCGATGAACCAGCGCAATCCTGAGATTTTCGATGCCTATCGTCTCAATTTAGTAACGGGCGAGCTTCGTATGGTGGCTGAGAACCCAGGCAACATACAGAGCTGGATGACCGACCGCAAAGGCAAACTCAGAGTAGCCTCTGCGATAGTGGATGGGGTGAATACACAATTATTATATAGAGACTCGGAGGAAGAGGCGTTTCGTCCTATCATCACAACGAACTTCAAGGAGCACTTAGGTTATCTCCCTTTCTTACCTGGCGACAAGGAGGTTTTGGCCGTCACCAATATCGGACGCGACAAGACCGCACTGGTACGTATGGAAGCCGCCACATGCAAGGAGATAGCGCACATCTACGCGCATCCCAAATATGATGTCAGCGGCATCTACTACTCCAAGAAACTGGAGAAACTGCTTCGCGTATCTGTCACGGGGCATAAAGGACCTATTCGCACATTCTTGGACAGCGACTTTCAAGCATTCTACAACGAGTTGAAAGCCTTCTTTCCCCGACATCTTGTCAGCATTGCCGACTGCGACAAGGCTGAGGAGAAGTTTCTCGTCTATGCTGGCAGCGACAAGGATCGTGGCGCATACTATTTCTACACGCGGGGCAGCGAGCCTCGTCTCATAGCTCAGTTAGCTCCTTGGTTGCCCGAGGAGGAAATGGGACAAATGTTCCCCGTCACCTATACCACATCAGACGGTTGGGAGATTGAGGGCTATGTCACGCTTCCCGCTGGACTTACCCTCGAAACGGCTCAATCGCTCCCCGCTGTGGTCAACCCGCATGGCGGGCCTTGGGCGCGAGATGTTTGGGGCTTCGATAGCGAAGCACAGTTTCTCGCTAATCGTGGCTACGCCGTGTTTCAGATGAATTTCCGCAGCAGCACAGGCTATGGCCGTGCATTTACCGAGGCGGGCTACAAGCAATGGGGCGGCGACGTACTGCGCGACATCACCGAGGGTGTACAAACGCTCATAGCGCGTGGGCTGTTCGATGCCAAACGCATAGCAATCTACGGCGGCAGTTTTGGAGGATACGCTGCACTGGCTGGCGTGACATTTACGCCCGATCTCTATGCCTGCGCTGTAGACTACGTCGGCGTGTCAAATCTCTTCACATTCATGCAGACCATACCGCCCTACTGGCGACCGCTCTTGGATATGCTCCACGAACAAGTGGGCGATCCCGATGCCGATAGCGACCTGCTCGCAGCCACAAGTCCCGCACTCCATGCCGACCAGATACGTGTACCGCTATTTATTGCCCAAGGTGCCAACGATCCCAGGGTCAACAAAGCGGAGAGCGACCAAATGGTAGAAGCACTGCGCCAACGGGGTGTAGAAGTAGAATATATGGTGAAAGACAATGAGGGACACGGCTTTCAGAACCAAGAAAATCGTTTTGAGTTCTACCACGCCATGGAACGTTTCCTATCCAAGCACTTGGCGTAGCAACACCTTTGCCTAAATGTTGTTTCTCGCTTTGTTTTGAACCTATTTATTTATGAGCCTGAAACATGGGAAAGGACGATGTCCCCTACCCTCTCTTAGCTAAATTCTGAAACCATGCATAGCCATCCTCTCCACCTGTTTAGCCACTGCCCGCGCTGCGGAGGCGAATTTGCCATCAACGATGCGCGCAGCAAACGATGCGTTGACTGCGGATTTACCTACTATCTCAATGCTTCGGCGGCGGTAGCGGCCTTTATCGTCAACGACCAAGGCGAGCTATTAGTGGCTCAGCGCGCCAAAGAGCCTGCCCGTGGCACGCTCGACCTACCAGGAGGTTTTGTAGACCCAGGCGAAGCGCTCGAGACGGCTCTCATGCGCGAGGTCAAAGAAGAGACGGGCGCACTGCTACAATCTGCGTCCTATCTTTTCTCTTTGCCCAACGTCTATCTGTATAGCGATTTTGAAGTACACACGACAGATGCTTTCTTTCTTTGCAGTATAGACCAGGATAGCCCGCTCCGCAGTGCCGACGATGTCGAGTCGCTTCAATGGATTGCCCCGCACGACATCCACGCCGATGACTTTGGGCTGCAATCCATACGCAGGGCGATACGCTATTTCTTGCAGATGCCGCACAACGTTTCCAAGCCTGCTTAGCCCCGACTGCCATGTCTATCGACGAATATATCCTCCAACATCGTTCTGAAAACGTCAACACGTTGGCTCTTCAGCTCACGGGCAACCCCGATGCGCCTTTCATTCTACAACAAATTGAGGGCTACCAACGGTTGCGGCTGAAAGTCCCTTCGTGGGCGGAGACCACAGGCATTCTCTTTCCGCCGCGCATATCGGTAGAGCAATGCAGCAGCGAGGAAACTGCACGATATAAGTATGACATCGCGAAGCGCATTCTGCCTGAGGGTGGCAGTTTTGTTGATCTGACAGGTGGCTATGGTGTGGACTTCACTCTGCTTGCTCGTCATTTCCAGGAGGCGTGCTATGTGGAGCGAAACGCTTCGCTATGCCACATTGTGCGCCACAATCTGCCGCTCATGGGTATCCGTCACGCGGAGGTGGTGGAGGGCGAAGCGGAGGAGGTGCTTCGCGCTATGCCGCATGCCGACCTCGTTCTGCTCGACCCCGCACGGCGCGACAGCGCGGGGCGCAAGGTGGTAGCGCTCTCCGACTGTACACCGCAGGTGGAGGCACTGTGGCCTACGCTCTTGCAGAAAGCGAGTGTCGTGATGCTCAAACTCTCTCCCATGCTCGACATCACGGCCGTAGTGCGCGCCCTCGTTGGCATTCGAGAAGTCCACATTGTCAGCGTGCAAGGCGAATGTAAAGAACTCTTATGTATCGCTGACGCGGACACGGCCTCCTCGGCAGAAGCACCTACTATATATTGCAGGGAAAGCGATTTTGTTTTTGTCTTTTCATCACCCGAGGAGCAAGCTGCCCAGCCTGTCTACACCGAACGACCAGCGCGCTACCTCTACGAACCCGCGCCCTCCCTGCTCAAGGCGGGAGCTATGCGGTTGCTATGCCCGCGCTTTGGGATAAAGAAATTAGCACCTCTGAGCCACCTCTACACCTCCGACACGTTGGTCAGCACGTTTCCTGGTCGTATCTTCCAGACCATGAGCGTCACGGGGGTTGGCAAACGCGATACGGCGCAACTACGTGGCACAAAAGCTAATTTAGCGGTGCGCGGCTTCCCTGCTACGGTGGCCGAACTGAGAAAGAAATGGCACTTGCTCGATGGCGGTTCGCGCTTTCTCTTTGCCACACAAAACTATCGAGGAGAGAAACTCCTCATTTCTACAGAGCGGTGTGACATTTCTCCCGCCTCATCTTCCAAATAAACAGCCACGCAAAGGTTAAATGCTAAAAAGCATGGGGCTGAAGTGAAAAGTTTGCTAACTTTGCGCTTCAGCAGCCGCGCTTTGCGGCTTGTGCTTCGTAAATTTATCCACACACCAACCTCTACCACCATGCTCCCCATCCCTGCCATAGACATCATTGATGGACAATGCGTACGCCTCACACAGGGCGACTACAACCAACGTACCGTCTACGCCGCCGACCCTGCCGAAATAGCTCGTCGCTTCGAGGACGAAGGCTTTCCGCGTTTGCACTTAGTAGACCTTGACGGCGCGCGTGCTGGACATGTGGTCAACCATGCCGTGCTTGAGAAGATTGCTTCTACTACGCAACTCATCATCGACTTTGGCGGAGGTGTGAAAAGCGACGAGGACTTACACATCGTCTTCGACAGCGGTGCGCAAATGGTGACGCTGGGAAGCATTGCAGTCAAAGCCCCCGAACGCGTCATCGCGTGGGGTGAACAGTACGGCAAGGAGCATATCATCATCGGAGCTGACGCACTCCATGGCACCATACGTGTGAGCGGATGGGAACAGGAGAGCGGCATCGCGTTGAAGGACTTTGTGGCTTCGTACTACAACTTAGGCTTTCGCCACGTGCTATGCACCGACATCGGACGCGACGGGATGCTCTCGGGGCCTGCCATCGAACTCTATCGCACGCTGTTAGCCGACTTCCCCGAACTGCAACTCATCGCCAGCGGCGGTGTGAAGGACTTTGACGACCTCTGCCAGCTCCACGAGGCAGGACTACCCGCCGCCGTCTTCGGCAAAGCCATCTACGAGGGACGTATCAACCTCAGCGACGTGGCACGCCGCTTCCTGCCATAGCTCATGGCTATCTCTTTCTGCCCTCTTCCCTACTGCATCTTCTTTCTATGAAACACTCTCGCTTAGTTCTCCTACTATCCATACTCTGGGCATGGTACGCCCTGCCCCTCTGCGCCCAAGACAGCATACGCGGACGCGTCGTCGATGCCATCACGGGCGAGCCTATCATGGCTGCCAGCGTATATTTCAGCGGTGGCTCTGTGACGCAGACCGACCGCGACGGACAGTTTGCCAAGCCTTTTCAGCGCGGGAAACTACACATAGCCTGCGTGGGTTATGCCGCACAGATTATCAACGTCAAGCGACAGCACGAACTCGATGTGCAACTCTCACCTTTTGATGCCAACCTCGGCACAGCGGTCATCGAGGGACGACACACGCGCTACAGCCGACGCGAGAACCCTGCAGTAGAACTCATGCGACATGTCATCGCGGCCAAGAAACAGACCGACCTGCACACTCATGCTTACTTCCGATACGACAAATACACGCGCATGACCTTCGCGCTCGACGAGGTAACGCCCAACACGTTCGACCTCATCACGCTCAAACCCCTCGCCTTCCTCAAGGGGAGCGAAGAGGTATGCAAAGAGACTGGCACGGTGATACTACCTGTCACGATGGACGAAAGCACCGTCACACAGGTGTGGCGGCGCTCGCCAAAAGCGGAAAAGACCATCATCACGGGAAAACGAAACATCGGCGTCACACAGCTCATCTCCACGGGCGACAACATGACACAGATGCTCGCCGAGTGCTTCACCGATGTCAACATCTACGACAACGAGATTATGCTCCTGCGCCACCAGTTTATCAGTCCTATCGGCTCGGGTGCTATCAGCTTCTACCACTTCTTTCTTGGCGACACACTCGACATCGGAGGAGACCGCTGCGTAGATGTCAACTTCACGCCCGCCAACGCACAGGACTTTGGTTTCAGTGGCCACCTCTTCATCGTCGTGGGCGACAGCACATGGCGCGTGCGCCGCGTGGAGATGGGCATACCGCACGGCTCGGGCGTAAACTGGGTGACAAACATGAGCATCCGACAGCAGTTCGTGCAGCTCTCTACGGGGGAGCATGTGATGGAGGAAGACGACATGATAGTGCAGCTCAACTTGCTCGACATCATGGGTAAGTGGATGATACGACGCACCACAGCCTATTCGCACTACGACTTTGGTGAGATACCCGCACGCACATTTAAGTTCGAGGGCGACACACGCACCGAGGCGCAGGCCACTGTGCGCGACGAAGCCTACTGGGATCGCTATAGGCCAGGCAGCATAGAGCAGACCGAGGAGGGCGTAAAAGGTGTGATGCAACGCATACGCGGTATGAAAGGCTACAAGCTATACATGCTCGCCCTGCAAGCGTTCGTAGAAAACTTCATCGAAACGGGTACGGAAGAGAAGCCAGGCAAGATAGACATCGGGCCTATACTGAGCATCGTGTCGAGCAACAAGGTGGACGGGCTGCGTCTCAGAGCCTCGGCGCAGACCACTGCTCATCTGCATCCCAACCTCTTCTTCAAGGGCTACCTCGCCTACGGATTTCGCGACGGACGATGGAAAGGACAACTCGAAACGACCTACTCCTTCCTGCCCAAGACCTATCGGCCACACGAGTTCCCACGACACGACCTCACGCTGACCTATACCGACGATGTTTTCTCACCCAGCGACCGCTTCTTAGGAGCTGACAAAGACAACACATTCAAGGCTCTCAAGTGGGCCGAGATAGACCACATGTACTACCTGCGTGGGATAAAACTCACCTACCTTCGCGAGTGGGGCAACGGACTACAAATATGGGCCACGCTCAACCGCGAGCGCACCACACCCACCCTGTCGCTGTTCTACCAACCATTGAACACAGGCGAGGTCTCGCAAGATGCCAGCAACTACCGCCGCCATCTCCATCGCGCTGAGCTCACACTGGGACTCACCTACCAGCCCGGCGTGACGTGGATCAACACCAAGCAGCGACGCTTCCCCACCAATCACGATGCGCCTATCATCTCGCTGAGCCACACCACGAGCCACCAAGGATGGATTGGGGCGGACTACACTTCAAACCTATCCGAGCTCGTGCTTTACAAACGCTTCTGGGTGGGTTCCTGGGGCAAGATAGATTTGCGGCTCAACGGAGCTGTGCAATGGAATCGTGTACCCTTCCCTTTCCTCATCACACCAGCCACCAACCTCTCCTACTTCCACGCCGACAATGCCTTCGCCATGGTAGACAACATGGAGTTTGTAGCCGACCGCAGCTTACAGTTCTTCGGACAGTGGGACCTCAGCGGAAAAATCCTCAACCGCATACCGCTCGTACGCAAGCTGAAGTGGCGCGAGCTGATTGGTGCAAACATCTTCTGGGGCGCACTCTCGGAGAAAAACAATCCCTACCACAATGCGGGAGATTCCCATCTGTTCCACTTCCCTGGCCGATGGAACGAAGCGGGTGTCTTTACGCCGCAGAGCCATCCTATAGACTACTCGCGGCCATACGTGGAACTATATTTCGGCGTGTACAATGTCTTTAAATTCTTCCACATACAGTACGTGCGCCGACTTTCCTACTTAGACAACCCGAAAACCAAGAAACAGGGCATCCGCGTAGGCTTCGAGATGCGCTTCTAAGCTCCCTGTGCGGGCTGATCAAGGCGCTGCTCAAGCGTCGTCTTGAGCGGTTGCAAGCCCAATCGCTCGTAGAATCGCCCAGCTGAGGGATTGCAAGCCCATACATTGAGTGTCACAGAGAGGCACTGCTCCTGGCGCGCCAACGCACACACGGCCTCGTACAACAGGTGTCCCACACCCTGCCCCCTACAAGCCTCGTCAACGCAGAGATCATCGAGATAGAGCGTGCGGCGAGGCTTCATGTTGTCCGTAGCACGCTGCTCCTGTATCTGACAAAAGGCATAGCCCACACACACATCGGACGCGTCCACCGCCACAAGGATGGGCGACATAGGAAACTGGCCTATAAGCACACGCAGTTCGGCATCGCTATACTTGCGGTGGCCTGCAATGAAAATATCGGGACGACCTGCGGCATGCACGTTACACACCTGAACCAGCAGTTCGCCAATGCGCCGAATGTCGCCAAACGTGGCGCGACGCACA
>JAFVCB010000006.1 GCA_017479555.1 Bacteroidaceae bacterium
ACTTCCCTCATCCATCAACAACGACTAAGACAAGGAGGACACTACTATGAAGAAGATATTTTCTACCATTATCCTTTCGCTTGCAGCCCTCCTCAGCGCAGTGGCTTCGCAAACATTCTCTGTGACTTCTGTCGGTAACTCGCAGACCGTATACTTCCGTATCAACAAGACGAGTGGAAGCGTAGTACGTAGTAAAACGACAGCAAGTGGAAGTAGTGCTTATGTTGAGCTAACTGCCAACGAAACCTACTATCAGACTTTCGCTGTAACGACGGGTAGCGACACGTATAAGACCATCACGTTCACCCTTCCTGACGACGTGACCTACCTCGAGGTGTACAATGCCTCTTTTAAAACCAACGTGGCTGCCCTCAATGTGAGCGGCATGGCTGCGCACCTGGCCTCGCTCAACGTGTCGGGCTGCTCCAACTTGAGCACGCTCACACTCGGTACGATGGCTGCACTGACCGATGTCAACGTCTCGGGCACAAAGGCTGACGTAGCCAATGCGTTCACGGCTTCTAACAGCCCCGCGTTGGAAAACCTCAATGTGGCGAACTGCGGTATCAGCAGCTTCACCTTTGCAGGTACAACGCTCTATGCGCTCGACGTGACAGGCAACAGTCTCACTACGCTCAACCTCTCTGCGCAGACTAATCTCGACATTCTGCGCTGTCAGAACAACCAGTTGACGAGCCTCAAGCTCCCCGCAAGCATCAGCACGCTTTCAGCCGAGGGCAACGCGCTGACCAGTGTGACGGGCTTTGGCGAGAACATGCAGGTCTTTGACGTCGCTTCCAACGAACTGACGGAGCTTAACGTCTCAGAACTTGGTTCGACCACCGACCTTGACGTCTCGCACAACCACCTCACGTTCCGTTCCCTGCCCAGCCAGGAGAATAAACCCGCCCGCATTATCTACAGCGGCAATGACGGTGTGTACGACATTACGAGCGGTATGCGCCCCGCCTACGGCTCGTACAGCTATCCCTTGCAGTCGCGCCTGCCGAACTATACCTCGCGCACCGATGCCGACTATACCATTGACCTCTCTGAGCACCTCCTTGACGGTAATAACAACAGGCGCGTCAGCGTTACCTTTCAGAATGGAAGTGACGAGACCCTCAAGGAGGCGAAGTCCGACGCTGACGGCAACGACTACACCATCGATAGTGAGCACGACTACTACGGCTTTATCAAAGCTCAGGAAAAGGTGCGCGCCGTGTTCACCGACAGCGACTATCCTTTACTGACGCTCAAATCGGATTACTTCATCGTACCCGACGGTGTGACTGGTACGTTGAAGATTGTGGACGAGGACGGAAGCACCCTCTTCACCAAAGAGAATGCCTTCTTCTCCGATGCTACGGATGGCCTGCCCGAATATGCTCTCCGTGAATACACGAAATATACCATCCCGGATAGGCCCACAGTGGATGGCGGTACGTGGACCATCACCGCCGGTCCGTCCGACGATGCACCCTTTGCTTGGGCTAAGACCTACGGATCTGCTGTTTGGTACTACATGAGCGTAGGTTCGGCTGCCAATAAGTGGGCCACGGCCGGCGAAAGAAACGGCACGGACGGTACGCCCTACGGTGGTCATGCGCTCAAGGAAAGCTATAGCACCTCCGACGACAACTATCAGTGGGCCTTCGTCGGCAACCAGTACGAGGGTTTCAAAATATACAACAAGGGCTGCGGCAACGGCCAAACGCTACAGGATTACAGTGGCTCTGCCGCCCCGCTTTCTGGAGGACGCTACCCCATCATGCGTAATGGTACGTCGCTGACGTGGATTGTTCGCACGAACTCGGCGGGTACAGGCTTCTCTCTGGAGAACAAAGGTGGAGGTCTCGATAACGGAGTAGATGCCCCCTGCTACATTAACAACTATTCAGGAATGGGCTACATGAACTACTGGATTACTTCGGTCTACGATGCCCAGAACAATTCGGGTAGCCTCATCAACGTTACCAAAGCTACCGACCCTGTTTCTGCCTGCGTGCGTTGGGTAATGGTCGATGAGAACGACAATGCCGTCTACAACGTCGTTACCGATGCCGACAAGGATGCGACCATCAGCAGCTATCCCACTGAACTGACCACCTTAGCCGCCAACCGCTTCGTGACACTCCCCGAACTAATCCCCTTCACGGTCAGCGAGAGCAACGTGGAGAAACGCATCGAATACACTTGGACTGGTCCGTTCACGATTTCTACCGATGCCAATCAGTACCACTACAAGCTGAAGATACGCGATGCGCTCTACATTGTTTCCGATACCCGCTCCGACGGCGCACTTGACTGCGTATTCACCGACGACACGTCCAACCCCTACCGCTGGATGTTCTACGGCGACCCCTTCAACGGCTTCATCATCCGCAACTTTGCCAAGGGTACGCAGGGACTCTCCTCTGTCAATGGTACTGACACCGGCAATTTCCCCACTTTCGCCGACGTACCCACGCGCTGGATTATTACCTCCTGCACGCGGGCTGGTATTGACAATCCGTTCAGCATCAGTCCTGCTGAGAACACGGGAATGTATTGGAACCAGTACGGCGGTACAGGCGACAATGGTGCCAGGAACCAAGGTATTAAATATTACAGTTACAACGGTACCAACGACGGAGGCTCGGCTATCGAGGCCATCCTCATTGATGAAATCGTCACTATGGCTACCATCACGTGGAACGTTATTGACGCTAATAACAACGTAGTCTTCACCACGACCAAGGACTATGGTATCAATGCGAACATCACGGAATATCCCGAAGACCTCTTAGCCCTTAAGGATCGCTTCATTGACTACCCGGCTCTCTCCGACAAAGCCGACCGCAGCAAGACCATCAATGTAACCTACGAGTGGGTCGGCCCGTATGAACTCACGACGGATATCAACAATCCGAAGTTGTATAGGCTTCGTTCATCTCGCTATGCCTACTATGCACACGCTCCGCGATATGGTGTACTTGGTGAAAAACCAACATGGAATGCAACAGCTCACAACGCTTCTGTACGCGACGCTTGGTTCTTTGTAGGCGACCCATTCAACGGAATAGAGATACGTACGTATACCATTCCTACAGAAGGTATAAACGCTACATGGGCACTCACGGAGACACCACAGAAGTTCATCCCCCGCTCAGCTCCCGACATCACTACCAATTATTATAACAACGCTTTGCCCAGCGCAGCATGTGGTTTTGTAGTTCCTGGTCTTGCCGAGAGCAATTATAGTAGCTGTATAAGTGAATCGGGTGGAACGTGGCATGCAGATGCTATCACCTCCGACAAGGGTTGTAGCTTCACCTTCGAGCCTGTAGATGCAGCCCAGCTTATAAGGAGTGGATACTATCGTATACGCTCTGTAAGCGAAGGTTTTACTACGGATTATATATCCATGGCATCAGATGGTACATTGTCACATACTTCTGATAACTCAGATGAATACCTCACAAAGGCTTTCCGCCTTGACGAGCAAGATGACTTCACTTGGCTTATCTCGCATACAGTTGATGGTGTACCTTACTATCTTGACAATACAAAAACGTCTTATAGTCAGTCCCTTACTTCAACGTCTGATGTTGCCAATGCCTTTGGCTGCACCATTACCTATGATAGTAAGGTGGGCGATGTTCCTTTCTTTAGAATAAAAGTGGGTTCTTTCAGTAGTTATGACGGATATTCTTATATGAATATTAACAGTAAGAATAATTTGTTGTGGACGTGGAACTACGCCTCAGGCTCTGCTAATGACAATTCCGCTTGGACGTTTGAGCCCGTAGAACTGCCAGGACGTACGGTAGATGGTGAGAACTATTACACCACTGCGTATATGCCGTTCGACTATACCCTACCTGCAGGCGTGAAGGCTTACACCATCACGGTGAGTGGACAGGAAGCCGTGGCGCACGAACTCACGGGCGGTGTACCTGCTGGTACAGCCGTTCTCATCGTGGGCGACCAAGTGGACAACTTCCCGATGCACTACGCATCCTACGGCCTCACGTCGGACGACAATACCCTTATCTCCCAAAATGCTTTGGCAGGTACGTATACGGATAAGGCCACGCCGACCAACGAGGGTGACATCTTCATCTTCTCAGGAAAGAACAACACACCGGGCTTCTACATCTTCACGGGTAGTACGCTGTCTAAATATAAGGCTTACCTCCCCATTAGCACGGGCAGCGGTGTGCGTGGCTTCACCATCGTCTTTGGCGAAGAAGGACTTATCACAGGTCTCCAAACGATTATCGACGAGTCCGCCATCGGCAGCGGCAGTGAATACATCTACGACCTCCAAGGCCGTCGTGTCACGCAGCCCCAAAAGGGTAATATCTACATCATCGATGGACGCAAAGTCCTCTATCGTTGATGCACACCGACACATATCAACCTTTACCATCAAAGCGCAGGAACACCCCCTGCGCTTTGATTTTGGTTATGTAGGGCGTAACGTATGCAGTCTGCAGCCTCTTTTTTTTTTATAATGGCGGTTATCGTACAGGAGTTGCGCTCCCTACGGTCGCTCCACCCCTGCCTAAGGTCTGCTGCCCTGTTGGGGCTTGTATAATGCGGATTGCGTTATACAGGGGTTGCGCTCCCTTTGGTCGCTCCACCCCTGCCTATATTCTACCGCCCCGTCGGGGCTTGTATAATGCGGATTGCGTTACAGAGGGGTTACGCTCCCTTTGGTCGCTCCACCCCTGCCTATGGTCTGCCGCCCATTCTGGGCTTGTGTTGTGCCGCGTGCAATATACAGGGGTTGCGCTCCCTTTGGTCGCTCTACCCCTGCCTATGGTCTGCCACCCCGTTGGGGCTTGTGCTGTGGTGGGCGCAATATACAGGGGTTGCGCTCCCTTTGGTCGCTCTACCCCTGCCTATGGCCTGCCGCCCCGTTGGGGCTTGTATAATGCGGATTGCATTATACAGGGGTTGCGCTCCCGTTGGTCGCTCCACCCCTGCCAAAGGTCTGCCGCCCCGTTGGGGCTTGTATAATGCGGATTGCGTTATACAGGGGTTGCGCTCCCTTTGGTCGCTTCACCCCTGCCTAAGGTCTGCCGCCCCGTTGGGGCTTGTATAATGTGGTACGTGCATGACACAGGTTGTTTTGTGCCGCATGTATTATACAGGGGTAGAACTCCTGTTGGTGCTCTACCCCTGCCTGTATCAATTGTTTACCGTTGCTGATATATACTATCGTATCCAAACTTTGCGTGAACCTTGGATATATATGCCTGGTCGAGTAGGCGGCGCGATGCGACGACCTTGTAGGTCGTACCATTGTGATGCAGCGGACACCTCATCGGTGCGGATGAAGTCCAGTCCTGTGGGGTCTTCTACGTGTATGTTGACATCGCAGATGGCACCGCCATTGGTGAGCATATCGTTTCCTGCCACCAATGAACCGCCTGGGTCAATGCTGTTCCAGTCTACTTTGAAACGTATGCGATATAGGCCAGGCTTCATTGTCTCGGGGATAGTGAACGAGGGCATCACCATCGTGTTGCTTCCACCGCTGCCGATGGCTGTTCCAGCACTGTTGTAGCCCGCGCCGTTTGCGCTACCCTCACTGTAGAAGCTGTAGCTCATGAGTTCGCTCAGCGCTGGCTGTTGACCGCGTGAGGGTTCTAAGGCCGTAAACACGCTGTCCGCATCGAGGTCTAAGTAGACATAGCCGTGCATCCAGTCGGTGGTGAAGTCCAGTGTGGGCTGTACGATTTGTCCCATGGCCACGCTGAGGATAGGCTCGTCGATGAAGTTGTACAGACTCGAGGGGTTGGGCACGTTGACCACTACATCGTCAAGCCCCACTGCTGTCAAGCGGCGCGAAGCGTGAGTGACAGCACCCGATTTGGGATAGTTGATAGGGTAGGAGGTGTTGTCTTTGCCCGTCTTTCGGATTTGATAGACGCGCACGTAGTCGAAGAGCGTTTCGTACGTGAAGTTCTGGTCTGCGTTGGCAGCCCATGAACCGTTGCCCACGCTCTGATTGAGAATGATATAAAAAGCCTTGTCGAAAGGCCACTGCCCTTTGCCGATAGCATCGTTGTCGCCCGCTTTCTTGGAGTAGGAGAACACTTGACGATTGTCTACATACCAGCGTATCTGATTGGCATCCCACTCCACGGCATATACGTGCCATTGGTCC
This sequence comes from Bacteroidaceae bacterium, assembly GCA_017479555.1. GTDB lineage: Bacteria > Bacteroidota > Bacteroidia > Bacteroidales > Bacteroidaceae > Alloprevotella. The sequence goes on from JAFVCB010000006.1 coordinate 6,161, forward strand.
ATATCTACATACTCGCTACTGGTGCTCTTGGGGTTGCTGGTGTTGCCGAGGTTGTATGTCCAGTTGCTATGCACGGTATGGTGTGCAGTATTCTGCATGTCGATTTGTTCCCAGATGTCTATCTCGCCCGAATTGGGCCAGCCCGCCGAGTTGTCTTGGGGCATCATCCAAAATGCGGGAAAGTTACCCGTGTGGCGTGTGGTCTTGATACGTGCTTCGACGCGTCCGTAGGTGAAGCTGTAGCGGTCGCGACTGGAGATATTGCCGCTGAGCATAGCCACGTTGTCAGTGCTACGGTCGGGATTGGGGATGACACGTGCGTGGTAATAACCATCGCGTACGAACGAAACGCTGTCGTGCTCCGCGATGAAGCGCGCCCATACGGCATTGCTGCGTCCTTGGTTGCGCCATTTAGTGCCATCGGGGTGCATATACAGCCCACCGTTGTCGTTGAACTCATCGCCCCATACGTAGTGCCAACGTTCTATAGCGCGACTCTCACCCTCGGGCAACACGGTGAAGCGTGGGGTCACCACCACTTGGCCGCGTCCTTCAAAGAATGAGGCGGGGATGTCGTAGCGATTGATGTTGAAGTCGCTCGGTGTGATGTCGGCTTCTTGGCCGTTGGAACTGACGATGTGCGCACCAGCTATTTGGTAGCCCTTGGTGGTGACAAAGAGAATGGGGGCGGTGAGTCCCTCTTCTACCTGAATAGGTGTGGTCGAGAGCGTCTTGCCCAGCCAGTCTTGCACTCTGCCGCCCTCTACGCTCTCTGCGCGAAGCGTGGCAGAGCGACTCTCTATGCCATCGTCTACGACGAAAGTGGCTGTGAGTTCTACGTCGCCGTCAATGAGGTTGGCGGGGATGCTCAACTTGCCTTCAAAAAAGTCGTCGTAGCCAAAAGCCGTAGTGATACGCTGTGGTACACCGTGTATCTGCTCCGTCGTGGTCTGCAAATCGCCGTGGCGCACGTAGAGAGAGTCGATGCGATAGCCCTCGTCGGCGGCTGCCCAAATGGGGAGAGCCTCTCCGTAGTTGATGCGTGCGGAGAGTGCCTTGCCAGTGGGGGCAAGCAGAGAACCATGGGCGGCGGGCTGTGCCGTCAGTGCCACATCGCTACCGCTGTATATGCGCAGGCGGGCATCGGCTATGCCACCGCCGTTGTTGAGAATGCTGTTTGTCTCCGAGGTATTGCCACCAGGGTCTATGCTGCTCCAGTCCACCTTGAAACGTATGGCATAGAAACCGTCCTCGAGAGCGGGGATGGTGAATGCGGGCGGGTTGAGTACGTCGCGCGCGCCGCCTGTGACGCTGGCGCCTTCACTGTTTTTCTCGTTGTAGAGGGCATAGGTCATCAAGTCGCTCCCCGTGGCGGGTGTGCCGTTGCTGTTGATGTTGTACGAGAACTGACCGTCGCGGTCGCGGTCGATGTAAACGTAACCATTCATCCATGTGCCGGTGTAGGCAAACTGAACCTGCATCGTCTGCCCCGCGCGTGCCAAGAATGTTTGACGGCTATCTGCGTTGTAGAGTTGGTTGCCGGCAGGCAGTGTCCACGTTGTACCCGCCATCGTTACACCGTTTAGGCGACGATCCGTGCGGGTGATTTGTGCGGTGGCTTTGTCGAAGTTGATGGGGTAGTCGAAGGTCATCTCCGTACCTTGCTCTACAAACAGCCCTTCGAGTACGAGGTTGCCATCTACCCATTCGGCAGGGATGGTGTAGGTGTTGTCGTCGCTGAAAGCGTTGCGATAGACGTATTCATCGACATACTGCGGCGTGCTGTGGACGAGGCTGTCACCCGTGAGACCGTAGCCGTGACGAATACGAATACCGTTGTAGCTGAATCCATTCTCGGGGTGCAGCTTCACCGTGAGCGCCTGCCCGAAGGGAGCGTTGCTCACCAAGGGTGTGCCGTCGGCGTTGAGTATCTCGCCGTTGCGATTGTCCTCAGCCACCTCGATTTGGTCGGGATGTACATTCAGACGGATATCTACCACACCGCCGCCGTCGCTCTGTAGCGTGCTCGACCCTGCGGGGTCTATCTCGTTCCAGTCTACCTTGAAGCGCATGCGATAGAAACCATACGGTGTGCCTTCGGGGATGGTGAAGGCGGGAATATCGAGCGAATTGTTGTTGCTCAGTGATGCACCGAGGCTGTTTCGTTGTTGGTAGGCCGAATAAGCCACCAAGTCGCTGCCCTCAGCGGGTGTGCCATTGCTGTTGATGTGGAACGAGAACTTGCCGTCGCGTCCGAAGTCTACGTATGCGTAGCCGCACATCCACGTGCCTTGGTATCCTATGACGGGCTTGACGGTCTGCCCTGGCTTGACGGGAAGGTTCGATGCCATGAGGTCGCGATAGAGCGGGTCGGAGGTCGTAGGTGTCGAAGTCACACTGACCGTGCCCACACCCTGCAGGCCTACGCTCAATATGCCTCGGTCGGTGCGCGTAGCCCGTTCGACCTCCTTGTTGAAGTTGACGGGATACTCATCGTAGCTGATGAGCGGCGCACTGCTGCTGTTCACGATGATTTGGTCTATGTAGGCCACGAAGTCCTCCTCGCGGTCGTGGGCTGACTCACATTCGGGCACCAGCACCAAGCTGTGGATGTCCACGCCGCTGACACCCTTGATGGCAAATACCGCGTCGGTCCACTGATTAGGCGTGACGTTTGTGGTGCTGACGGCCCAGAACTGTTCCGTCTCGGCACTTTGTCCCTCCCATTCGGCTTCGCGATGTTTGCCCAGCCCCATGAGCATCACCCGACCGCTGACGGGGCGGTGTACCAATACGTGTACATACTGCGTTGTGGGGCTTAGCGCGAAGGGTGTTTTGAGGTCTATGCGTGCACCAAACTGATTAGAGCCGTAGCGCGAGCGTTGCACGGCCAAAACTTTAGGCGAGGCATTGGGCGCGATACCCAGTACGTCGCTCACCTCGGTGTGTGGGTTGTCAATGACAGCAACATGGCCCTGTAGCGTGCCATCGTTGAAAGGCGAATGCTCCCAACTGTCGTACACACCCACCGAGGCATAGTCGTTGCCCTCGAAGTGGATTTGAGCCACCTGCGCCTGTAGCTGCCACAGGCTTGTTGTGGCTACGAGGAGTGTGAATATGGTTCTTTTCATCGTAGGGATTGTTCCTTTGGATAGTGTATTTATAAATATTGTATGTGGGATATGGGCGGTGCGTGCTTTGGTCTGTGAAGTCGCTGCGTGGAGCGGGGCGGCTCGGCGAACAAGCTAAGCCAAGCGCTCTCGCGAAGCGAACGATGCACCTCACCGCCGCAAAGATATAAAGAAGATGTGAAGAATGTAGAGAAACGGATTAAAACTCACCGATTTGCCTATCATTCTCCGCGAAGAGCCTATATCAGAACACGCTGAGCGTATGCAGCAGCGGACAAGCTCGGCTGTCGGTGATACGCACGCGCAATCCCCGCACGCTGTAGCCCGCATCGTAGCTCTGTGACGTGCTACCATTGAGCGGGATGATGCGCTTGTAGCCTATCGTGGTGGTCTGTATGTTCTCAGCGCGGCGCGTCCAAGTTACGCCGTCCTCGGTAGTTTCGATGGTAAATCCTTTGACGCGCTGCCCCTTGCGTATATACTCTTGCAGCATCACGTAGTGTACCGTCTGCGGCTCGCTCCACGTCAGCGTGATGGAGGCTGTGGTCTGTCCATCATTGGTAGCCCAGTAGGTGTTGCGGTCAGCGTCGATGAGATTAGTGGCTGCGTAGTAGCCCCCGCTGCGCGTCTGCGAAGCGCGAATCGTGGCCAATGGTGCTAAGTCGTGTCCTAATCGGGTGCGCAACTTCTCGCCTAAGGCGTAGAGCTGCACGCTGTCGGCATCGGTCAGACGACCCGCTTTGTTGGGCGGGAAATTGAGTATAAGCGTGGCGTTGCGCCCTACGGTTTCGAGATACATTTTGAAGAGCGTCTCGCTGTCCTTTGTCGTCTCGCCATCGTGGTAGAACCAACCCGCATTGGTGGCTTTGGCATCGCTCTCAGAGGGCATCCATTTCCACTCCGTCTCGCTACCGCTCAGTCCCGAACCCATAGACCAAGTAGTCTCGTTCGTGTAGCCGCTCTCCGTACCACACCATCTGGCCTCGCCGCCTACACCCCACAGGATGATGTCGGGGCATACGCGGTGCACGCTGTCGCGGAGGTTGGGAATATCGTAATAGTAGCTCGCATCGATGCTCACCGAGCCGCCTTTGCCGCCATAGTAACCTGTGCCACCGTTGGCCCCGTCGAACCACATCTCAAACTGGTCCGTACCGTACTGCGATAGCTCGAAACATTGACGCAGAAAGACATCTGTGACGTAGCGGTCCGTACCGTAGTAAGCACTGTTGCGGTCCCAGGGCGAAACGTAGAAACCGTACTTCATGCCCAGAGCGCGCGCGGCGGCAGCAAAGTCACGCGGAATGTTTGTCTGCCGCGCATAGGCATTGCTTGAGTTCTGACAGTGGTGGTCGGTGGTGGCTGTGGGCCATAGACAAAAGCCATCGTGGTGTTTCACAACGGCTATGCCGCCCCTCATGCCCCCTGCTTGACAAAGGCGCAACCACTGCGCGGGGTCGGGTGGGGCAGTGGGGGCAAAGGTGTTCTCGTTCTCGTCGCCGTTGCCCCATTCTTGTCCCGTGTAGGTGTTCATTCCGTAGTGGAAGAAGGCGTAAAATTCCGTCTCTTGCCATTTCATCTGCCGCTCGGTGGGTACGGGAAAAACCTCACGCGGCTCATTGGTGGGGTTGGGTAGTGTCTGTGGCACTACCTCAAAGCTGCTCTGCGCCCAGATACAGGACGGAGCGAGCACGAGTGTCGCTAACGACAATCGCAAAAGTCTTTTCATAAGCATATAAGTTTTGTGTGTAAAAAAAGGTAGTTCACCCTTGTGCATTTTCTCTTGGCCATGGCTGCCTGATTGTTGTTTGCTGACGCGGCTTAGCTGCTCGTAACCGCGGCTTTGTTGCTTAACAACGTGGCTTTGTTGCTTGCCGTCAAAGCTCGTTTGCGTACCAAAAGTGCCGATGTGCGTTCAGCGTAGTCGCCACGCCAATAAAGGGCGCAGCAGGTAGCGATGGCATAGTTTCTCGAAGGCTCGGGAGCGTTCATCATAGCACGCTGTGCGCCCCGCCAACGGATATAGTCTACAAAGTTTTTCGCAGCAAAGGTACTTTTTTTTCGTTACGTGGCCAACCCGCTCGGACTTTTTCCATGCCGCATCCCGACCTATTTCCTACGCGTGGCTTTCGATTCTATAAATTTAACCTCAGTTTGTGAAAACTTAGGTTTAGTTTGTATAAACTTAGGCTTGATTTTCACAAACTAAGCCTAAATTCATAGAATTACTCCGAGGTAGAAGAAAATGGTACGCAGTCTGAGGGAAATGGAGCGTAGGTCGCAGACAATGCATCGTATGGCAGGAGAGCTTTCGTCCGTACATTTACCGAGCCGCGACCAACCTATAAGCTACGGCAAGCACGCTGAAAAGTTAAAAACCCAAGCCCGATTGCTAACAAAACCTAAAAAATTGCGTTAAAAAAGCACTTAACTTTGCAAACCTCCTTAAACCTTTTGGTTTTTTACCTATCTTTGCAAATAGAAAGCCAATGTTCGAGAGCATAGCTGCGACCTACCATTTGCAGCATGCGTTACAGGGCAATTCGCCTGCGAGCAAAGTCTTTCCACAGCCCAGCCCCATACGCGTGGCTGGCAACAAAATAGAACAGAAATAGAATGATGGCCAAGCCCACAAACACACGAAGCCGCACGGCTTCCGCGCTTGGTCTCTCCTAAAAAGCAGACAACGATGAAGAAGTACTTTACCTTAGCGATGGCCTTGCTACTTGGCACCGCGACAACCTATGCTCAGGACGACGACATCTATTTCGTGCCCTCGCAGTCGCGCACCACGACACAGCAGCAACGTGTACAACCTCAGCGGAGTACCTATGATATGCTCGACGCTGACGACGCTTGGGGCAGCTACGACGGCTGGGCCGACGGACGATTAGGCGGCATAGACGTAGACGCCTACAATCGCCGTTCGAGCCGATTGGCAGACAGCCTGTTGCTCGACAGTCTCTCGTACGTCTATGGCTATGACGACGGCTACGAAGATGGTAGCTACACCTCGCGCATCGTGCGTTTCCACAGCCCCCGATTGGGTGTATACGTGGCCAGTCCCTATTACTATGACTACCTCTACGACCCTTGGTTTGACTACGTCTACGACCCGTGGTACGGCGGTTGGGCCTACAGCAGCTGGTATCGCCCCTACAGCTACGGCTGGGGCTGGCGCTATGGCTGGGGATGGAACTCCTGGGCTTGGCATACAGGCTGGTACGGCGGCTGGTACGGCGGCTGGTATGGCGGTTGGCATCACGGCTGGTACGGATGGTATGGCGGATGGGGCGGTTATCGTCCTGGCGGCTGGTACGCTGGAAACTGGCGTGGCGCGAGCGGACGCGGTGGCAAC
>JAFVCB010000033.1 GCA_017479555.1 Bacteroidaceae bacterium
CGTTTCAACTACAGCAGGCTCTTCGTAGGGTCTTTCCTGTATTTCTGTAACGACGGGTTCTTCTACCTCGGCTACGGTTTCGGCTTCTGTACCAACAACAAGGATTTCGTCTGAATGGCCTTGAACTTCTTCACCATTCTCATCGTATATCACTTCTTGAGCGATTTCGCGCGCCTCTTCGGTCTCGTCCTGGACTCCATCTGCTTTGTCTACTCCGTCTACTCCGCGTTCAGCTACATCACCTATCTCTATTGTTGCCACATCATCAGATGTTGACTGTAAGTGGAAATCCTCAGCGAAGATCCTATAAATTTGATCCCAATCACGTACAGGAAATCCAGGTTCTGGCTGCGCCACACAAATTGGTTGGTCACCGTTCCACTCTACAGCATTCCACCCTGGACCTTCTACTATAACTGGCTCGCCATTCTCGTCTGGTGTATCAAGAATATACGCATCTATTTTGCCGTCAAGGTTGATATCCAAACCTATTGCGTTATGGTTCTCGTAAATCGTATGTTCGCCATAGACTGTTTGACCATTCAGCTGCGTGTAGAATCCAAATTCACGATCAGTAGGATGGTGAACGGGCATACCTGATTCCTCATGATGTCCTGTGTGATGGATTACTTGTGTTTCGTGATACACTTGATGAACATGCGTCACTTGTGTAGGTGCTTGAGGCTGAGCTGCTGCGTCAGTAGCTACGTCTACCAAGTCCTGTACATTCTCGTCCAGTGTATTTGCCGCAGTAACATGCTGTGCAACAAAAGCACCTGCTGCTCCAAGAAGTGCTCCAGCTCCAACACCTCCAGCCAAATAGGAGAGTATTTTTTGTTTGTCATCGTTCTTCATAGGAGTGAACTCTTGTGTACTTTCGAAGTTGGCGGGATTTGACCCTTGTACATTGGTGTACGCTGTTTCGTCGATGTAGTTTGTCATAATAGTCAAGGGAGTTAAAGGGTGAGTTTTTTCGTTTGACAATGCAAAAGTATGTCATCAAGCTACCGACCTACAAATATTTTTTGCCTTTCGGTACGAAATAGGGAGTTTTAGGTACAAAATGGTTTTCTATCCACGAGATTGATAAAGAAAATACCCTTCTATGATGCTTTTCCAAAGGCGTTCAGGAAGTCACAAATTTAGATTTACACGTTGCACAACCTGGACGGGTGGAAAGCATATCATAGTCTACCATACCAAAGGGTGTGCCGCACACAGGACATTTGTATTGCGCCTTAAACTCTTTTTCCAAACGTTTGCGCTCAAGAGGAAAGAACTCTGCTTCCCTGTTGCGCTTGATAAACATGAATATTACAAAGATTAGGGCTAAAACAATAGGAATAGCAGTGATGACAAACGTCATATTTTCTGGTATATCGAACAGTTTTGTTGCTGCAGAACCCAGTAAACCACCACCGAGAGAAAAGATCATTGTCAACATTTGTTTAGTGCCAGCCTTTTGTTGTGCTATCGTGAGGTTCATCAAGTCGGTTTGGTAGTTCTCCCAAAGAACTTTGAGGTGTCGTATATCTGCAAACTTAGGTAGAAATGGGTCTATCGATTTCCATGAAATAGGATAGCGCTCCATACCCACCGCGAGTGGCGTGCCTCGCTTGAGCATATATCTCACCACTGGAACATTGTCTACATACGTGACGTTCTCCTCATTGAGATTGGTCAGTACAAAGTCTTCTCCTTTATCGCTTTCGAGCATAAAGTGTTCTTTACTCACATACGGAGGTATACCCTCTGTATTTTTCACCAGTTGGGGCTTTTCGTTGTCGCGCTTCACGCGAAGGCAACCACTGGCTGGATCACGTCCTATGATTATCTTCATGACTGAATGTATTTTCCGATTAGGATCTTATATATAAATATGGTATAGACAGAATGGGGCGAGAACGGACGCTACCTATTTCTTGATTTGCAGCATCAATTCACGCAACTTCTTGAGCGCTTCTTTGGAAATAGAGAGTTGGAAAACAAAGTGGTCGTTGTCGCTCAGCACCAACGACTGATTACGAATGTTGATGCGATAGATGTAGTTGAGGTTCACGATATATCGTTTACCTATCCTGACAAACGAACGCGCTAAGTCGCCTTTTTGTTTTTCCAAAAAATGCTCCATCGCACCTAAGTTCATGGACACAAGTGCTTTGAGCTTATTCACAGTTGTCAGCTCTGTAATATTCGCTGAAGCCTCAATGTAGACCACCTTTGTCAAGTCCACACGAAGCAGTTCGTCGCGAGAGTTGAAGTAAACAAGATTGGAGGAGGGCATACCAATACTATTTTTATCAAAAGACTTTCGACACAAGAGCTACTATAGCTACCATACAGGGGATGTCACACCCTTGCTTTTGCTTTTTGCACAAAACGCTACATAACTCCTATCTTTTTCAGCGCAAATTTAACAATTATTTTGTTTGTTCCTTTGATAGCTTATCTTTTTTTCGATTTTTATACAAAATTATGCGATGTACGTATGCAAAGAAAGCGGTTTTTTAGTCTGATTGTTTGATAGTCTATATCTTCTTTCGTACTTTTGCGATATCCGATGCCTACTACCATCATCGAGCCGCCTTTCTTCTGCGTGTCCTCCTCTAAGTAGTTTTGGCACAAGTGATATAACTACACCTATAAGTCTATGAGGCTCGCCATAGGTTTAGGGTTGTACGTTTTTCTGACATTCTTTTATGCTCACCTTGCTCTATCGTCTCTATCAAGTTTTTGTAGCTGCACCCATTATTATAGTGGTCACGCTGCTTGCAGCACTATGCACCACCGTGGGTTGTATGATGGGCAAAGGACACTTTTGGGGTTATTGGCCAGGCCGTATATGGAGCATCGTCATCTGTCGTGCGCTGTTGTTGCCCGTTACAATAGAGGGCTGCGAACATCTGCAACCCTCGCAAAGCTATGTTTTTGTGGCCAATCACCAAGGGGCATTCGACATCTTCTTGATATATGGTTTCTTGCCTCGTCATTTCAAGTGGATGATGAAACGCGGATTACGCACCATTCCACTGGTGGGCTACGCCTGCAAGAAGGCAGGACACATTTTTGTGGATAAGCGAGGAGCAAAAGCCATAGAGCGTACGATTGAGACAGCGCGCGCCACCTTGCAGGAGGGTACTTCCCTAACCGTTTTCCCCGAGGGGGCACGCACGTTCACTGGGCATTTAGGGGTCTTTCGGCGCGGGGCTTTCACCTTAGCTCATGACATTGGGCTTCCTATCGTGCCGATGACAATCGATGGTAGTTTTGACGTTTTGCCACGTATGCGGGGCTTCAACTTTGTGAAATGGCATCCCTTGCGCCTCGTGATTCATCCCCCCATTGATTCGGAGAACATTCAGACGGCAATGACTACAGCCTACTCCACGATTATGGCCTCGCTTCCCGAAAGACATCAAGGCTTTGTGCCAAACCCCGACCAATAAAGGCTATAGCGTAGATTTGCCTACAAACCTACTCTTTTTTCTAACGTTTATTACCTCAGACCACCATGAAGCACCTGCTCTCGCTTCCGCCCAACGTAGTTCCTCACTTCCACAAGCTCACCGGTCTTTCATCAGATGACTGGTTCTGCACCGCCGATCCCGTAGGGCATAAGTTGGGCTCGGGAGGTGGCACGGCATGGCTTCTTGGCGAGGCTTATGCAGCCGCTCAATCCGACACTGATTTCTTCACTTGGCTACGCAGCGAGCAGCGACTCTTGCTCCACGCTGGCGGACAGAGCAGGCGATTGCCTTGCTATGCACCCTCGGGAAAAGCCCTCACACCGATGCCAGTGTTTCGTTGGGAGAGTGGACAAACGATAGACCAAACTCTCCTTGACACGCAGCTACCGCTCTACCACACCATCTTGGAGCAAGCTCCTCAAAACCTCAACACGCTCATTGCCAGCGGCGATGTATTTCTACGTTCCACCCAGCCTCTACCGCCCATTCCCGAAGACGTAGATGTGGTATGTTATGGGCTCTGGGCTGATGCCGATATAGCCAGTCATCATGGGGTGTTCCTCATTCCGCGCAATGGGTCGGGCGAACTTGACTTTATGCTTCAGAAACCCTCAATTGAGGAACAGCGAAGGTATGTCGGCTCGCACTATCTATTGATGGACGTGGGTCTATGGCTTCTGTCGCCTCGGGCAGTGGAGTTGTTGATGCAGAAATGTGTCAAGCCCGATGGTCGTCCCAATGTGGACAGCGATTTGCTGACCTACGATTTATATAGTGAGTTTGGCGGTGCGTTAGGCAACCATCCTTCGCAGCCCGATGCGCTACTCTCCTCGCTCAAGGTGTGTATCTTGCCACTCCAAGGTGGAGAGTTCTATCATTTCGGTACGGCTCCCGAACTCCTCTCTTCGGCCATGGCGCTACAGAACATTGTGCGCGACCAGCGTTTAATCATACAACAACATGTCAAGGCGCATCCCTCACTCTTCACCCAAAATGCACTGGTGCATCAGTCTTTTTCTGCTGCTAACCAATACATTTGGGTAGAAAACGCCTGTGTCGGAGCGAAATGGCAACTCTCGCATCACAATATCATCACGGGTGTACCTCAGAACGACTGGGCCATCACGCTCTCGCCTGAAATTTGTATCGACATTGTACCTATCGGCGATACGGCCTATGCGCTGCGCCCCTATGGCTACTACGACACGTTCCGTGGTGGCACTGAGTCGCTCTTTCTCGGTAAACCCTTCGGATGGTGGCTGTCGGAACGTGGCCTTACCACCTCTCAGATAGCAGGCAGCGAGGACTTGCAGTCAGCACAGCTCTTCCCCGTACTGAACGACATCAACGAACTGCCCCGATGGTTTGACTATATCACGCAAGGCGGCTCAGCCGAGGACACTGCGGCCTACCTTACGCTGCCACGTTTGAGTGCCGAAGAACTCTCCGAACGCGCCAACCTACCTCGACTTTTTGCACAGCGTCAAGCCTACAGCAAGGCCATACTTCCTGAGTTGGCACGCAACTGGCGTAAGAGTATCTTCTATCAGACCAACTTGGCCGACATGGCTCAGCATTTTGTGACGCACGGTCTCACAGCCCCTTCTTCACTCCCCGAAGATGCGCCACTTATGATGCGTATCCATGCAGAGATGTTTCGCAGCGAGATAGCACGATTGCGCGGCGACGCTACGGCTACTGAGGCTTCTGCGCATGCCTTCGAGTTGTTGGCCGAAGGTCTTACAGCCGAAGCACGACGCACCAAGGTCACACCCCGTCTGAGTGTATATCCCGACCAAATAGTATGGGGAAGAAGTCCAGTACGTATCGATGTGGCAGGCGGATGGACAGATACACCGCCCTACTCGCTCACTCATGGTGGGGCTGTCATCAACTTGGCCATCGAGTTGGGTGGGCAACAACCTCTGCAGGTTTATGTCAAGCCCTGTAAAGAGCCCGTCATTGTGTGCCGCAGTATCGATTTGAGTGCTTCGGAACGGCTCACCACCTACGAAGAATTGGCTCAATTCAATCGTGTAGGCTCGCCATTCTCCATTCCCAAGGCTGCGTTAGCTCTCTGCGGTTTTCTGCCAGGCTTTGGTACAGAGCGATATACCTCGCTGCGCCAACAACTCGAAGCCTTTGGTGCAGGTATTGAGATAACTCTATTAGCAGCTATACCCGCAGGTAGCGGATTGGGGACAAGTAGCATATTGGCCGCCACCGTGCTGGGTGCGCTAAGCGATTTCTGCGACCTACGCTGGGACGCTGCCGAGGTTTGCCGCCGTGTATTGGTACTCGAACAGCTGCTTACCACTGGCGGAGGATGGCAAGACCAGTTCGGCGGTGTGTTGCCTGGCGTCAAACTGCTTCAGACCGAACAGGGATTTAACCAAACACCCGTAACAAGATGGCTACCCGACACGCTATTCACCGCTCCTGAGTTTCAATCTTGTCATCTGTTGTACTATACGGGCATTACGCGTACGGCCAAACATATTTTAGCTGAAATCGTGCGCGGCATGTTCCTCAACTCCACCACTCACCTACGTTTGCTCTCGGAGATGAAAGCCCACACGATGAATATGTACGATGCCTTGCAACGTGCCAACTTTGAACTTTACGGCAAACTCTTGCGACGCACTTGGGTGCAAAACCAAGCTCTCGACGCTGGGACTAATCCGCCACAAGTAGCACGTATATGCAACGAGATAGACGACCTATGTTCGGGCTACAAACTCCCAGGTGCTGGCGGTGGTGGCTATCTCTACATGGTAGCCAAGGATGCTGAAGCGGCCCAACGTATCAGACAGCGTCTTAGCGAAAATCCACCCGCCGCTGGCGCACGATTTGTCGATATGCACATCAGTCAAACTGGCCTACAAGTCAGTCGCAGTTAGCATCGCAGTCTGACGCTATGACTATGGTGTAACGAAGAGTATTAAAGCATTTAAGCGAATACCAATAAACAATACGCGAAGCCTCGTTGGAAGCTTCGCGTATTTTCTTTTATGGTGTCAAATGATTATTGTGAATCTTCTAAGTGGAAGTTCACTTTCTCTCTGACAGAATTGATTACTCGGCGAGTTTGTTGTCGCTGCCTAATACATCAACGATTTTGTGCTTGTAGAGTTCTGTCATCAAGTCGCGTGCAGGACCACAGTACTTGCGGGGGTCGAACTCTCCGGGCTTCTCGGTGAATACCTTGCGCACAGCTGCGGTGAATGCCAAACGGCTGTCGCTGTCGATATTGATCTTGCAAACAGCGCTGGCTGCAGCCTTACGGAGCTGCTCCTCTGGAATACCTACTGCATCGGGCAACTTACCGCCGTTGGCATTGATGATGTCCACATATTCTTGAGGTACACTGCTGCTTCCGTGAAGCACGATGGGGAAACCGGGGAGTTTCTGCATGATAGCATCGAGTACATCGAAAGCCAATGGGGGAGGCACGAGACGACCTGTCTTGGGGTCGCGGGTACACTGTTCGGGCTTGAACTTGTATGCGCCATGGCTTGTACCGATGCTGATAGCGAGGCTATCTACACCTGTGCGGCTCACGAAGTCAATCACTTCTTCAGGCTGTGTGTAGTGTGACTCCTCTGCCACAACATCGTCCTCTACGCCAGCCAACACACCGAGCTCGCCCTCAACAGTTACGTCGAACTGGTGAGCATATTCTACCACTTTCTTGGTCAGGGCGATATTCTCCTCGTAGGGCAGTGCGCTACCATCAATCATCACGCTGGAGAAACCGAAGTCTACGCAGCTCTTACATACCTCAAAGCTGTCACCATGGTCGAGGTGCAAACAGATTTCGGGCTTTTCACAACCGAGTTCCTTAGCATACTCTACAGCTCCTTGAGCCATATAGCGAAGCAAGGTTTGGTTGGCATAGTTGCGCGCACCCTTTGATACCTGCAAGATGACAGGGCTCTTGAGTTCGCTGCTGGCTTTGATGATAGCTTGCAGCTGCTCCATGTTGTTGAAGTTGAACGCGGGGATGGCGTATCCTCCGCTTATGGCACGTTTGAACATCTCACGGGTGTTCACCAGGCCAAGTTCACGATAACTTACCATAATGTCTTGTGATTTTAAGTTTGATTGATTTTCGATATTCGACAGCAAATATATGAATTTTCGTACTTCTTTTGCGCTTGAACGTCTAATAATTGCTTGCAATACTTCCTGCAAGAAGCCTTTCGTGGGCAAAAGCGCAAAGTCGGCACGTAAGTTTGGTGGAAAAGGGAGGTGGTGTGAACGACGTTCCTATTCCAATTCTTCATCGGGCTCGTAGCCGCCCAACTCGCGCAGTTTGTTTTTCAAGATGGTATATTGTTGGAACAAGTCGTTGACAGGCTGTTCTCCGCGTGAGGGGTCGTGCATAGGACTCTTGAGGAAGAAAGAGAGCCAATCTTGGTTGCCCGACAAGCCTGCGCGTGCAGCCAAGTCGATACATAGCACCAAGTCGAGCACCACGGGAGCGGCCAAGATACTGTCGCGACAGAGGAAGTTCACCTTGATTTGCATACCATATTCACGTCCCATCCACCCGAAGATGTCGAGGTTGTCCCAAGACTCTTTGTTGTCACCACGTGGAGGGTAATAATTGATGCGCACCTTGTGGAACACGTCGTCATAGAGTTCTGGTTGCTGATCGGCACGCAGTATAGTGTCGATAACACCAAGTTTAGATACCTCTTTGGTGCGGAAGTTCTCTGGGGCATCCAGTACCTCACCATCACGATTGCCAAGAATATTGGTGCTGAACCAACCCTCAAGACCTAAGCAACGTGTACGAAGCATCGGGGCAAGCACGGTTTTCATCAGCGTTTGTCCCGTCTTGAAATCTTTACCTGCGATAGGCACTTGCTTGGTTTCAGCCAACTGCCACATAGCGGGTATATCCAAACACAGATTGGGCGCTCCCATCACAAAAGGCACACCCTCGCTCAAAGCGGCATAGGCATAGCACATGGAGGGGCTGATGAGGTCGGTCTGGTTTTGAGCGATGGCCTGCTCAAAGGCACTGAGCGTACCGTGTATAGCACTTTGATAGTCTATAAACTTCTCGGTAGAAGCTGCCCAGATGACAACAACACGATCCAGCTGATGCTCTTGCTTGAATTGCTGAATGTCGCGCCTCAATTGAGCGATGAGCGAAGCTCGATCTCCCTGCTTTATCTGTGTGCCTTGACCAGATAGGCGCGACACATAGTCGTCGTCAAAGGCGGCTGGCATGGGACGGATGCTTTCCAGCTCTTGGCGCACCTGCAACAAATCTTCTTGTCGAAGCACTTTCGCATTTAGCGCGGCTTCGTAAGCATTTTGTGAAAAGATATCCCAAGCTCCGAAAACAATATCTTGGAGTGAGCAAAGAGGTACGAGGTCTGTCACTTTGAGGTATTTGCGCGCTTCGCCTCGTCCTACGCGTATCTTGGCTAACTGCGTAATCGAACCTCCTGCGAGTCCCAACCCTTTGCGCAACGATAATACACCAGCGATGAACGTCGTAGAAACAGCTCCAAGCCCCACGCACAACACACCGAGTTTACCTTCTGCAGGTTTCATTTCTATCTTCTTGAAACGTTAATTTGTACAAAAATGACACACCAGCCTATCAAGCCTGCGTGTATCATAAGGTATTTGTCTCGCAAAAATAGTTCAATATTTTAAGAAATGTTTTCTCTGGTACATGTTTTCCTTATTTTTGTCGCGAAAACATGTCCCTTTTGGTGTTTTTCTCTTTGCTATGGACTATAGAATCGTTTCTGCCGATGAGGCCGCTCGACTTATCCATCATGGTGACGTGGTGGGATTTAGCGGTTTCACTGCTGCAGGGTGTCCCAAGGAAGTACCCTCTGCTATAGCTCGTCGAGCAGAACAGTTGCACGCTCAAGGCGAGCCTTTTCGCATCAGTGTGATTACAGGTGCGAGCAGTGGTGATGCCATGGACGGTGCCTTGGCGCGTGCCGATGCTGTAGCGCTTCGTCTGCCCTATCAGAACGTGGCTGATATGAGAAAAGCCATCAATGAGGGACGTGTGAACTATACCGACCTGCATCTTTCGGAAGTAGCTCAACAACTGCGCTATGGTTTCTTGCCAAGGCCACGTGTGGCCATCGTTGAAGCCAGTTCTATCACGTCGCGCGGCGAAATTGTCCCCACCTATGGTGTAGGCATTCTACCTACGATTTGCCAACTTGCCGAGACGATTATCGTGGAGCTCAACGTGGCCGTGCCCGAGGCCTTACGCGGTTTGCACGACATTGCTGAATTGGCAGACCCTCCCCATCGGCGCGAGATACCTATCTATACGCCCTCTGAACGTATAGGCCGCGACTGCGTGCGCGTCAATCCCTCCAAGATTGCGTGCGTAGTGGTTACCGACCGCACCACGGAGGTGGCGGCTTTTCACGAGACCGACGAAGTCACGGCACGAATTGCTCAGAATGTGGCCACCTTTCTCGAAAATGAGATGCACAACGGGCGTATTCCTCAACAATTTTTACCTGTGCAGAGCGGTGTAGGGAACATCGCCAACGCTATACTCAAAGACTTAGGAAACAGTCCCATTGTACCTCCCTTTGAGATGTACACGGAGGTCATTCAAGACAGCGTCATAGACCTAATCAAATGGGGACGCATACGCATCGCAAGTGGGTCGTCGCTGACTTGTTCGCCCAAGAAGATTGAAGAAATCTTGGCTTCTTTAGAGTTCTTCCGCCCACGACTTGTTTTGCGTCCCACGGAATACAGCAACTCGCCTGAGGTGATTAGGCGTTTAGGCATCATCAGTATCAACACGGCTTTGGAAGCTGACCTTTCGGGGGCTGTCAACAGTTCTCACGTCTTGGGTCGGCGCATGATGAATGGCATAGGTGGCTCGTGCGACTTTACGCGCAATGCCTATCTCTCTATCTTCACCACACCCAGCACGGCAAAGGGCGGAGCTGTGAGTTGTATCGTTCCGATGGTGTCGCACCAAGACCATTCCGAACACAGCGTCAAAGTGCTTGTCACTGAATACGGTGTGGCTGATTTACGCGGCCTCTCGCCACGTCAGCGCGCTGAGCGCATCATTTCGCACTGCGCCCACCCCGACTATCGTCCTCTGTTGCACGACTATTTAGCACGCTGCCCCAAGGGACACACACCTTTCGACTTAGCCCACTGTTTCGACTTTCACCAAGCCTTTGCCACACAAGGCGATATGCGTAAGGTGTAGGGGCTGCAGAACTGCCACAAAGCGGTCATCAGACAGAAGCATCATCGATGCTATCATGTCTGATGACCGCTTTGCTGTAGGCGCATGTCGTCGCTGCGCTATCGCTCTTGAATCTTCTGAAAGTCGCGCCAGCCAGCAGTGCGCTGATAAGCGGACAATGTGCCACGCGGCACGTAGAGCGTACATATTTTCAAGAGATTTGTACCATAGGCATTGAAAACGCTCGAATCGTAAACTGAAAAAGGCACGCGGCTCTCGCAATAGAGCGCACGCATATCCTGACAACCCGCAAAGCAATGGCTTCCCAAGCGATGCAAGGTAGCTGGAAGTGTAAGGCCTCTTAGCCGCCGACAGTCGCGAAAAGCCTCGCGACCGATGTACTCTAACCGTGAAGACAAGCGTATATCCGAAAGCGCGTTGCAGTTCTGAAAACAATAATCGCCGATAGTATGTACGTCGCTTGACAAACGCACGCTGTAGAGCATACGGCAATCTTTGAAACACCTTGAAGGCAACTCGCGTACGCTGCCATAACCTAAATCCACGCTTTTCAGATTTGTGCAATCCTCAAAGCACGACACACCGAGGCTCTTCAGACTACTTGGCAGATTGATTTGCATCAAGCTGCGACAACCCTTGAAGGCTTCTGCTCCGATTGTCTGCACTGAAGAGGGTATCGAGATGGACGACACGTAGCTTTGGCTAAACGCCCTACTGCTTATTTCCTTGACGCTGTACGACCTCCCTTCAAGTACGATGGACGAGGGGATGGCAATATAGCCCGTGTAAGGCTTTGCACCGCGCACCACAGCCACGCCGCCCGATACGACTTCATAGGTGATGCCCTTCACCTCCATACGCTGCGCATGCGCTATATGTACTGCACCGCAGAGCAATGCCAAGTACAAGATACGCATCAACAGCACGCTTATCGATTTGCGAGAGAAGTGAACGTTCAAGGAATTGACGGGCTTCATGGGTGTGGGAGATTTGTGCGTTGTCTAAGATATATTATGGTATGCCAACCACCGTTTACGTCGCAGCAAAGGGTGATTAGGCGATAACATCGCCACCAATGTCGCGACGATAGTACGCATCCTTAAACACGATATGCGCCGCGCCGTCCATGCTCTGTGCCAAAGCCTCTTGGAGGGTTTGGCCATAACTGCTCACGGCCAATACGCGGCCTCCCGACGTGACGAGTGTATCATCGGTCAAGGCTGTACCTGCATGGAACACCACGCTGTCTTTGCCCACCTGGTCCACACCCGTAATGGGATAGCCTTTGCCGTAGGCTTCGGGATATCCGCCGCTGACGAGCATCACACAGACTGCGGCACGAGGGTCGGTCTCCACGGTCTGCTCGCTGAGCGTGCCTTCGGCGGCGGCAATGAAGAGTTCCACGATATCGCTCTTGAGACGTAGCATCACGGTCTCTGTTTCGGGATCACCCATACGGCAGTTGTACTCAATGACTTTAGGCTCTCCTGCGCAGTTGATGAGTCCGAAGAACACAAAGCCTCGATAGGTGATACCCTCGGCCTGCAAGCCCTCCACGGTGGGACGCACTATCTTGTCCTCCACCTTGCGCATAAAGTCTGCGTCGGCAAAGGGAACAGGACTCACACTGCCCATTCCTCCTGTGTTCAAGCCCGTATCGCCCTCGCCTATACGTTTATAGTCCTTAGCCTCGGGCAGGAGCACATAACCGCCACAACCATCGAGGAGGGCAAACACGGAGAGTTCTATACCTTGAAGGAACTCTTCGATTACGACACGCGACGATGCTGTGCCAAATTTGCCTGCGAACATCTCGTCGAGCGCCTGAAAAGCCTCCTCGTGCGTGGGCAGTATCAGTACGCCCTTACCTGCGCAAAGTCCATCAGCCTTGAGTACCAACGGGGGTGTCAGTGTCTTGAGATAACGCTTTGCGGCCTCTACCTGTGTGCCATCAAACGTTTGATAGGCTGCTGTAGGAATATGGTGACGAAGCATGAATCCTTTGGCAAAGTCTTTGCTGCCTTCGAGCGTTGCGCCTGCTTTTCCTGGGCCAATAAATCGCACATTCGCAGTGCTTTCTTGTTGAGCCAGATAGTCTGCTAAGCCCTCCACAAGCGGTTGTTCGGGACCGCACACCACCATATCAATGGCATGTGTAGCCACAAAGGTAGCCACGGCTTCAAAGTCGGAAAGTTTCAGTGCCACATTGGTGCCCAACGCGGCTGTACCTGGATTGCCTGGTGCGATATAGAGCTGATGAAGCAAGGGGCTTTGCGCAATTTTCCATGCCAAGGCGTGTTCGCGACCGCCTGAGCCTAAGAGGAGGATGTTCATAGTATATTGTTTATGGAGTGAGGTCGAATATTTCGTGTATACAGCTACGCTTGTGGAGCAATGCTTAGTGCTTTGTTTTCTGCCTGTTCCATCACTTCGCGCTGCCCTGGCCCTTTGTCGTCTATGCCGCAGAGATGGAGTACGCCATGGATAATCACGCGCAGCAATTCTTCATCGTACGACGTGCCTTGCTCCTCGCTGTTGCTCGCTACGGTGTCGAGGCTGATGAATATATCACCGTTGATGACTTGGTCTTCGGTATAGTCGAACGTGATGATGTCGGTGAAGTAATCGTGTTGCAGATACTGCCGATTGACTTCAAGTATCTTGGCATCGTCCACAAAGATGTAGGCCAGTTCGCCCACGCGCTTGCCATAGCTCTGCGCCACCTTGCGAATCCAACTGCTGATGGCGCGACGCTTGATGCGTGGCATGGCTACGTTTTCTGTTTGATAGGATATCATAGAGTGATTGATGCGATGTGCTTAGGGGTTAGAAAAGTATGTCGCCTCACGGTCTGCCTTCGTAGCTCTAAAAGAGTGTACCCTGCATGCCTGGCTCTACGGGACGTATGCGCCCTAAGTGTTGGTAGGCCAAGTCGGTGACTTCGCGTCCTCGTGGGGTGCGACGTATGAATCCCTCCTTGATGAGGAAGGGCTCGTACACCTCTTCCACCGTCCCGCTGTCCTCGCCTATGGCTGTGGCTATGGTACTGATGCCCACGGGGCCGCCTTTGAACTTATCAATGATGGCCGAGAGTATCTTGTTGTCTATCTCGTCCAGACCAAACTTGTCTATATTCAAGGCCTCCAGCGCATGGCGTGCAATGGCTGTGTCGATGCTGCCCGTGCCTTTGACCTGTGCGAAGTCGCGCACGCGGCGCAACAGGGCGTTGGCGATACGCGGTGTGCCACGACTGCGCCCTGCAATCTCTGCTGCGGCATCTGCACTGATAGGCACTCCGAGGATGTGTGCCGAGCGTGTCACGATGGTGGTGAGCGTCTTGGCATCGTAGTACTCCAAGTGCATGTTGATGCCAAAACGTGCGCGGAGCGGTGCGGTGAGCAGTCCGCTGCGCGTAGTAGCACCTATCAGGGTGAAGGGATTGAGGTCTATCTGTATGCTACGCGCTGCGGGGCCACGGTCTATCATGATATCTATACGATAGTCCTCCATGGCGCTGTACAGATACTCTTCCACCACAGGTTGCAAGCGATGAATTTCGTCGATAAAGAGTACATCGCCGCGCTCCAAACTGGTCAGCAGGCCTGCCAAGTCGCCAGGCTTGTCGAGAACTGGGCCACTGGTGAGTTTGAAGCCCACACCGAGCTCACTCGCTATGATATTCGAGAGCGTAGTTTTGCCCAGTCCAGGCGGGCCATGCAGTAGCGTGTGGTCGAGAGGCTCACCACGCAGTTTGGCGGCGGCCACAAAGATGCGCAGGTTGTCCACCACCTTCTGCTGACCCGTGAAATCGTCGAACGAAAGTGGGCGCAACGCATTCTCAAAGTCACGGTCGCTCTGCGCGGGGCGGTCTTGCTCGCGGCGGATGTCAAATGTGTCTTCTTGCATATCAAACGCGAAAGTACAAAAAAACAACCTAAACTTAGAAAATACGCGCAAAATCCCCGCTACGTCTGCAAAAAGAGCGCAGAAAATGAGAGAAAGTTCTCTTTTGTCGTAATTTTGTGCTTCGTAAAACCGAAAGTACTGGATTATGCTTACTATCAAACAAATAACGGATGACTTTGACGGCGTGGTGGCCGGCTTGGAAAAGAAGCATTTCAAGGGAGCGCGCGAGGCTGTAGCGCGTGTCATTGAGATAAACAACGAGCGCAAACAGGCTCAAGCTGAGCTTGACTCGCGCCTCTCGGAGCTCAAACGAAAGGCTAAGGAGATAGGCGCACTGATGAAGCAGGGCGCACGTCAGGAGGCTGAGGCAGTGAAACAAGAAGTGGCTGCCATCAAGGCCGCAAACACCGACATCGAAGCGCGCATGGAGCAAGCCAAGAACGAATTGGAACAGCTCCTGCTCACCATCCCCAACGTACCCTACGACATCGTACCCGAGGGTGTCGGGGCTGACGACAATCTTGTTGTGAAACAAGGTGGCGAAGAAATACCTCTGCCCCAAGATGCCCTACCCCACTGGGAATTAGCGCGCAAATACGACCTCATCGACTTCGACTTGGGCGTGAAGATTACGGGAGCTGGATTTCCTGTATACAAAGGTCTTGGCGCACGTTTGCAGCGCGCACTCATCAATTTCTTCCTCGACGAAGCACGCGCCGCTGGATACACCGAAATCATGCCGCCAACTGTCGTCAACGCGGCTTCGGGCTATGGCACTGGTCAGCTGCCCGACAAGGAGGGACAGATGTACCATTGTGAGCAGGACGACCTCTATCTCATACCGACTGCAGAAGTACCTGTGACAAACATTTATCGTGACGTGATTTTGCGCGAGGAACAACTGCCCATCAAGAATTGTGCCTACACGCAATGCTTCCGACGCGAAGCGGGCAGCTATGGAAAGGACGTGCGCGGCCTCAACCGTCTGCACGAGTTCAGCAAGATTGAAATAGTGCGCATCGACACCCCCGAACACTCACAAGCCTCGCACGACGAAATGCTCGCACACGTCGAGAGCCTACTCCAAAAACTCGAATTGCCCTATCGCGTACTGCGACTTTGCGGAGGCGACATGAGCTTCACCGCTGCACTATGCTACGACTTCGAGGTGTACAGCGAGGCGCAAGGACGTTGGCTCGAAGTAAGTAGCGTATCGAACTTCGACACCTATCAGGCCAATCGCCTTCACCTCAGATACCGAGGTGCTGAGGGCAAAATCACACTCTGCCATACGCTCAACGGCTCTGCCTTAGCACTGCCGCGTATCGTGGCCGCTCTGCTCGAGAACCATCAGACGCCAGAGGGCATACGCGTTCCGAAAGCCCTTCAACCCTATATGGGCTGCGAACTCATCAAGTAGGACATCACCGCAGCGAAGGGCTTACACCAAGATGGCGCGACTCCTGAGTATAGACTACGGACGCAAACGTTGTGGCATAGCCGTGACCGATGTGCTACAAATCATCCCTGGAGGCTTATGCACCGTCCCCACAGGCGAGCTGATGCGTTTCCTCTCCGACTATTTCCAGCGCGAAGACGTTTCGAGCGTGGTGCTTGGCTTACCCGTCCAGACCAATGGCGCACCCAGCGAGAACCAAGCCCGCGTGCGAACTTTTGCAGCCCACTTTCGCAAACAGTTTCCCCATATACCCCTGCATTTCTACGACGAACGTTTCACGTCCAAGTTGGCGCACCAAGCCATGCTGGAAAGCGGTATGCCTCGCATGAAACGGCGCGACAAAGCCTTGGTTGACGAAATTTCCGCATGCATCATCCTGCAAGACTTCATGCAGAGTAGAGCAGCCACGCTCTGACCTACGACTGCAACAATCCTTTGCCGCCTCACCCCTAACGAACCAAACACCCACTACTATGATTCTCCCCATTTATACCTACGGTCTGCCCGTACTGCGCAAAGAGACCGACGATGTGCCAACCGACTTTCCCGAACTCGAAACGCTCGTGCAGGATATGTTCGACACACTCACCAAGAGCGAAGGCGTGGGACTCGCCGCGCCACAGATAGGTCGTTCGCTGCGCCTGCTTGTGGTAGACCTCGACGCACTGAAAGACGAAGAACCAGCCTACGAAGGATTCCGAAAGGCATACATCAACCCCCGTATTCTATCCTATGGTAAGGAGCAAGACAGCTTCACGGAGGGTTGTCTGTCGCTACCTGGTATCAACGAGAGTGTGAAGCGTCCCACCAGCATCCTACTGGCGTGGGAGGACATGCAGAGACAAGCGCACGAAGAGTGGATTGACGGTTTCTTGGCTCGCGTGCTCCAACACGAGTGCGACCACTTAGACGGCAAGGTATTCACCGACCGCCTCTCGCCCTTGCGCAAGCAGATGGTCAAGAAGAAACTGCAAGCCCTCTCAAAGGGTAAAGTGAGTGCGGCCTACCGTGTGAAAACGCCCCACTAAGCCTCTCCTCTTCACGAGAAGCCCCAAGTCCATCGCGCAGATGGGCTTGGGGCTTTTCGTTGGTTGGTTTGCAGAAAGTCGTTGACAGATCTCAGCACTTCGATATAAGAGGCCGTGAACAGTAGATGGGATGGGGTAGCTGAGAGATGGGGACAGTGTGCTTGAGAGATGGGGATTGGGCGGTTGTAGGTTTGAGCCAGGAGGTGCTATATGCTTTTCCAATTCACCATACATGCGCACTGGCGCGCGTTCAGCTCGGAGCTTGAAAGGAAATCATCACGATGACACGACAATTTCTTCGTGATGATTTTGTCGCGTCATCGTGAAGAAATTGTCGTGTCATCGTGATGAAATCTTTCGCCGTGGCTTTCCGCGACCGAAAACATCGGCAGATGGTAGAGCCACTTTGCCTATGCGCGGGCTACGGCTGTGCGAGGGTGATGACGAAGGTTTGTTGGCAATCTTTCACCGCAAGCATGTATTCGCTTCGGGGACGGGCTCCCCAGCTGTTCACACAACCCAAGCCCATCTGCTGTCCAATGTTCACCACGGTATATGGGCGCGGCGTGAGGTCGCCAGAGTGTGTCTGATGCTGTTCCTTCACTTCGCCATCGTCGAGGTCGGACACTTCGTAGGGCAGTGCGCTAAACTCGAAGGGCTCGGTCGCTGTCACGCTGAGCCGTGGCGCACCTGCTCCGCCGAGGTGCATAGCGCGCGTGCCGTAGTGGTTGCCACTCTCTTGCGGACGCACATAGCCAAAGTATTGGTCTGCGACCTGGCTCGTCCATTCTCCTAACAATTGTCCCTCGTATCGGTCGCGATAGGTCTCAACAGGGCCATAGCCCATCCAAGTGAGGTCTGTAAAGTTTTTCTTCAAGGCAAACGTGAGTGCGAAGCGCGGCACTTGATAGTATGCGGCTTGTGGGCTGGGGATGAGTTTCTCGGTGATGAGAAGGCTGTCGGGCTTTATGGTGTATTCGAGCTGCAAGGTGCAGTAGAGTTGTGGCATGTCGTAAACGGCTGTCACACCACTGGGATGGAACGTAAGCTCTTGCAGTTTGAGCTCTGGGCTTCTCCAGTTGGCAAACATGCGTGCGAAGCCTGCACCATAGTCGTTGTCGGTCAGCGCGCGCCAGAAATTGGGTCGCACACCATGGCCGGGCTGCAGAAGAGCTTGGCCGTTGTAGTCTAAATAGTCGATAAAACCTGTGCGACGATTGAAGGTAGCTTCGAGCCGTCCCGAGGTGTAGCTGACGCTGCTCTTGGTGGTCACCGTTGTGGTGCATGCCGAGCTGTCGGCGGGCGTTACTGTCTGCGCCATGCGGCGTATAGGATTGAGGCTCTGGGCGGCACGATACACGAACTGCTGATGGGCGATGGTGTCGGTAGCACCTGCTTCGTTGGGCGATGTATAGAAGAGGGTCAAGACAGCCTCTTCGTCGGCCGGAAGCGCACGTAGGGCTGCAGCTGCCTGTTGCAGTACAAGGCGGGTACGACCCTGCGGTTGCGTAGCGGGGAGAGGCTCAATGCCTTGTGCCAAGGTGGTTTGACTCGTGCTGAGGTGCCATTGCAACCGTATTCCCTCGAGCGACTTGAAGAAGTGTTCGTTGTAGACCTCAAGTTCGCAGCGGGTGCTGTCGGTGAGGGAGGTCCACACGTTTTGATGATAATATTGCACCTCGTAGGCATGAGGATTCCACACCCTGTCAGGGCGAATGAGACCATTACAATTGAAGTTGTGGTCGCTGGCAGGGTAACGGCCAAAGTCACCTCCATAGGCGAACGATGGCAAACCATTAGACGTGATGCCGCGCCCCACTTGCATCACTCCAGAGCTGTCGCGGTGGGCATAGATGCCTTGGTCCACAAAGTCCCAAATGAAGCCGCCTTGATAGTGCGGGTACTGGCGTATCAGATCCCAGTATTCGGCAAATCCTCCCTCGCTGTTACCCATGGCGTGAGCGTATTCGCACTGAATGAGTGGGCGTTCGGGTTGGCTCTCAGCATAGCGTCGGCAAGCTTTGTAGTCGTAGTACATCGGACAAAATATGTCGGTCTTGCCTTCTTGCTCAGCCCGCTCGTACTGCACGGGGCGTGTGCCATCGAGTTGTTTGACCAGGTCGTAAGCGGCCTCAAAGTTAGGCCCATAGCCAGCCTCGTTGCCTAAGCTCCAAACGATGATAGAAGGGTGGTTCTTGAACGTGAGTACATTGGAAGCGTTGCGCTGCAGGTGGGCATCGCGCCAAGCAGGCACTTTTGCCAAGGTGCGCTCGCCGTATCCCATGCCGTGGCTCTCGATGTTGGCTTCGGCCACGACGTAGAAGCCATATTCGTCTAATAGATCGTAGAAACGCGGATCGTCGGGGTAGTGGCACGTGCGTACGGCGTTAATGCCCATGCGCTTCATGATAGACAGGTCCTGGCGCATGCGTTCTACGCTGACGATATAGCCGCCGTCGGGATCCATCTCGTGGCGGTTAGCTCCCTTGATGAGGATGGGCTGACCGTTGAAGAGCAGTTGCCCCTGCTTGATCTCAACTGTGCGAAATCCTACGCGCTGTTCAAAGCATTCGAGCACTTGTTTGCCCTCGGTCAACGTGACGCGCAGGCGATAGAGGTTAGGCAACTCGGCCGACCAAGGTAGCACTTGGGGCAACGTGGTCTCTATCTTCTTGCGCGGCGAAACGCTATGTACTTCGTAGACAAGCCTTTGCTGGGGGTCGTAGAGTTCGTAGCTCACCTTGCAACGTCCCGCCGTGGGTGCTTGCAGGCTGATGGTGAGACGGCCGTCTTGGTAGTTGTTCACCAACGAACTGGTCAGCGTGATGTCGTCGATGTGACGGGCAGGACGCGCGGCCAAATATACTTCGCGGGCGATGCCTGTGAAACGCCAAAAGTCTTGGTCTTCGAGGTAAGAGCCGTCGCACCATCGCATCACCTGCATGCAGATGAGATTGTCGGCACCATAGTTGAGGTAGGACGAGATGTCGTACTCGGCAGCCACCTTGCTGTCCTCGCTGTAGCCTACTTCGTGGCCGTTGACCCAAAGACGCAGGTTGCTCGTAGCACTTCCTACGTGGTAGATGACTTGCATCCCTTTCCACGCAGCTGGAATCTGCACATGGCGGCGATAAGACCCCGTATAGTTGTTGTGCTCAGCGACATAAGGCGGATTGCTGTCGAACTGGTTGGCCCAGGCATAGCCCACATTCTTATAGATAGGGTCTCCATGTCCCAAGAGTTCAAAGAGCCCAGGCACGGGGAATTGCTCCCATCGCTCATCGGTTTCAAAGTTCGTCTCAAAGAAACGGGCAGGTGCTTGATTGTGGTCGTTGTCGAAGCGAAAATCCCACAATCCTTCCATGCTGATGAAGCGCGTGGAGCGAGATTTGTCGCCCTCGGTACAAAGGGCTTGGGACTCAAAGCTGAAGAATGGTGCGTGTGGCTGCAACGTGTTCACACGATTGACAGCTGGGGTAAGCCAATTGGGAATCACATCGGCCTTTGCCTGCGCTACCGTAGTCGTTGTAGCGGTACGTGCAGAACGCTCTTGCGCCCCGACGGGCATGGCCAGCACGAGGAGAGAGAGAAATAAAAATTTGGTACGCATAATTAAGGTATAGTAAACTTTGGCTGCGAAGTTAAAGATAAATATTGAAAAGGTGCACCGATAGGCAGACAAGATTTCGTGAGGCTACACCCTTGCGCCGCGTTTCCCAACTCGCGGCTCAAACAGTCGCTTATCCCCTGTACCCAAGCGCACATATAGCAAACCGCAAGCGGTGAACCGTCTCTCTGCGAGGGAGAGTGTGTTCACCGCTTGCGGTATATCGCTCCCGTGCTAAGGTTTTCGCACGATGGGAGTAGGATTTTCGGGTAGTGTAGCTTCGCGCTAAGCATGCACGCGAAGTAGAGAACAACGCTTATGCCTCAGGGCGTTGAATGTAGGCCAGCACGTCGCCCTTGCTCACGTGTGCACCCTGATTGGCAGCAAGTTCTACCAGCTGACCTCCGAGGGCAGCAGGAACTTCCACGATTTGGCCGTGTCCGTTCTCAATGTAGCAGAATCGCTCCGCGTTGGTGTATTCCTTGCCGATGAAAGGCTCGATGGCACGCACACCTTCGCCGTCGCCACCAATCTCGTAGAGTACTATACCACTCTCGGGGGCTACGATAGCGTCCGCCTTGGCATGCTTGAAAGCGATAGCCTCTTCAACGCTCAGCTTACCAGCACCTTGGAGTGCGGCATCGCGAGCTTGTTGCAAGTCAGCAAGGAAGCGCTTCTTGGCTTCACCACTCTTGTAGTCGCGATACTGGCGTTCGTGCATGGCAAACTCATAGAGTTCTTCTTCGTCCTCTCCGAGTTCCCATCCGTTCTCCTCCATTTCGGCGCGGAATTGGTCAAGGTTGTCGGGATAGAGAGCCTGTGGGTCGTCGGTGTAGAACGTATATCCTTTCTCCTCGGCCAACTTCACGATTTCGGGTGCTACTTCTCCAGGAAGCTTACCACTCTTGCCGAGTATCATGCCCCACATATTGTCGTCCATCATAGAGAAGCGCGGTTTGTCCATTGACTCACAGAGAAGGTTCATCAAGGCGATGTTCTTCACGTATTGACTAAACGGCGTCACCAAGGGTGGATAGCCCACACGCGGCCATACGTAGCCCACCTCGTCGAAGAGGCGAATGAGGAGTTGGTCCTCGGTATATGCGGGTTCTCCCTTGCGCTCTCGGTTCATATTGATAGCTCCCATCGCTCCCTTGAGGTCGGCCATCATAGAACCCATCATGCCGCCTGGCAATCCGCATCCCAAGAGGAGCGAGGACTCGAGATGGTTGTTCTGATTGACAAAGTAGCCCAGGAAGTCGTCGAGGAACTCCTGCGTGAGTGCTCGTGCCTCCATGTAGGCCTCCATGTTGATGTCGGGAACATCGAAACCATAGTTCTTCAACATGCTCTGCACGGAGATGATATCGGCATGTCCCTTGCCCCAAGAGAGAGGCTCCATCGCCGTATCGATGATGTCCACTCCATTCTTTGCCAGTTCCAATATGCTTGCCATCTGTAGGCCTGGGCCGCTGTGCCCATGGTATTCCACGATGACCTCAGGGTGTTTCTCCTTGATGAGCGCGCAGAGCTTACCCAAGAGGGCGGGCTGTCCGATACCTGCCATGTCTTTCAAGCAGATCTCAGGTGCGCCAGCCGCAATGAGCTGGTCAGCAATGTCGGCATAGTATTCTGCGGTATGGATAGGGGAATTCGTGATACAGAGTGTACCCTGCGGTGTCATACCCGCTTCGAGCGCCCACTTGATGGAGGGAATGATGTTTCGCACATCGTTGAGTCCGCAGAAGATGCGAGGGATATCCACACCTTGTGCATGCTTCACGCGATACTGCAAACGACGCAAATCGGCAGAGCAGGGAAACATACGGAGTGCATTGAGTCCACGGTCGAGCATGTGCGTCTTGATACCCGCTTCGTGGTATATCTTAGTGACGGCACGCACAGCAGCGTTGGGATTCTCGCCATAGAGCAGATTGACTTGCTCAAAGGCACCTCCATTAGTCTCTACGCGGGCAAAACAACCCATCTTTACAATCACAGGGGCAATACGTTCCAACTGGTCTTTACGCGGCTGGAATTTGCCATAACTTTGAAACATGTCTCGATAGACGAGACTGAATTGTATCTTTCTTGCCATAGATTCTTTGTTGCGCTTAGTTATTTATGCGGGGCAAAAATAGTTCAAATTGAACGAAAATGCAAACAAAGCCTGTTTCAGTTTGTCTTTTAGCTTGAATTTCCTACTTTTGCGCCGCATACTTTGCAGCTCAAATCCCATCCTTGCACCTTCCTTTTGCAAGATGGCAGACGTTGCTGCGCTCCTATATTATATATAATATGGTGTGCAAAGATTGACCACAATAACTCATCACTCTAAAAACCTTTTCAACATGAAAAAGACACTTCTTTTAGCCGCTCTGGCTGCCATCACGCTGAGCAGCTGTGGCAACAAAAGCGAATCAAACGACCTCACGCCCGACTCCATCGACGTTATAGCAGACAGCGCATCTGTAGAAGACGAAGTGAGCAATGTTGTAGACGAAGCCACCAACACTGCAGTTGAAGCAGCTGACCAAGCTATTGACGCTGCTGCTGGCAAGGCTGAAGACGCTGTAGAAAATGCTACACAGGCTGCCACACAAGCTACAGATGCTGCAGCCGCTCGTGCAAATGCCGCTGGTGTAGCTGACCAAGCCGTACAAGCAGGCCGTCAGGTAGCTTCACAGGCTGTTGATGCCGCT
This sequence comes from Bacteroidaceae bacterium, assembly GCA_017479555.1. Lineage (GTDB taxonomy): Bacteria > Bacteroidota > Bacteroidia > Bacteroidales > Bacteroidaceae > Alloprevotella. The sequence continues at coordinate 23,398 of JAFVCB010000033.1, forward strand.
CGCGGTGCTGCTCAAGGTGCGGTACAGCAGGGTCGTCAGGCTGCTCGTCAGGCAACAGACCAAGCCGCACAGGCTGCATCGAGTGCTGTGCAGGGCGCACAATCTCGCGCACAGGGTGCTATCGAAAGCGCTCAAAGCCGCGCCCAAGGTGCTGTGACACGTGCTTTAGGTGGTAAATAAACAGGCTGCGGCCATCTATTTCCAAATTTGAAGCGATGAGAAAAATTGCACTGTTCGCGCTGTACGCATGTCTGAGCCTGCTCAGCGGGACCTATGCTCAAACAGAGGCCGATACGCTCCGACGCATGAAATGGTTTGAAGAAGCCAAGCTCGGCATCTTCATACATTGGGGCATCTATGCTGTAGACGGTATCAGCGAGAGTTGGTCGTTCTACAACAATTATCTGCCCTACGAGCAGTACATGGCACAGTGCAAAGGCTTCACGGCCAGTCGCTACAATCCACAAGAGTGGGTGCGTCTCATCAAAGAGAGCGGAGCGCGCTATACAGTCATCACCACCAAACACCACGATGGTGTAGCACTATGGGACACCCGAGCCTCCGAACTCTCTGTACCTCAATGCACCCCTGCCAAGCGTGACGTGCTCACCCCCTTCTGTCAAGAAGTGCGTCGCGCAGGTCTCAAATTGGGACTTTACTACAGTCTGCTCGACTGGTCGCACAACGATTATCCCAACTGGACACGCACGCTAACACGCTATGCCATCAAGGACGACTCGACACGCTGGCAACGTTTTGTGGATTTCAACTTCAAACAGCTCACAGAGCTTTCTTCTCGCTACAATCCCGACCTTTATTGGTTTGACGGCGACTGGGAGCAAACTGCTGCCGATTGGCACGCAGCAGCACTCGTTGGACGTTTACGCTCATTCAATCCCGACGTAGTACTGAACAGTCGCATACAAGGCTATGGTGACTATGGCACGCCCGAGCAGGGCGTGCCCACCTCACGCCCACATGATAAATGGTGGGAATTGTGTATGACGATGAATGATTCGTGGGGCTATCAACCCCACGACACGAACTTCAAGACGGCGCACATGCTCCTGCGCACGTTTGTAGACTGCCTGTCGATGGGCGGCAACATGCTTCTCGATATTGGACCGCGTGCAGACGGGTCTATACCCGAGGAAGAGGTCAACATCTTGAAAGAATTTGGACGATGGACGACCAAGCATGCCGAAGCCATCTATGGCACTCAGGCGGGCATACCCGCACAATATTTTCAAGGATACACCACACTCTCGCCCGACAAGACCACACTCTATCTCTATTTGCCCTATCGCCCCGTTGACCAGACCATAGAGATTAAAGGACTCATCAACAAAGTCAATCGCGTATGGGTGGTGGGCAACGGAACAATGTTGCCCTACAAAGTCTACAACAAAAACTACTGGAGCGAAGTACCAGGCAATCTGTACATCACCGTTCCCGACAGTGTGTTAGACCAACAAATCACAGTTTTAGCTGTACTGCTTGACAGCCCCATCAAGCTATATGCTGGAGCAGGCAAAGTCATCACGAGCAATTAGCCCTTCCTCGATGCAGGAGTTAAGACAAACAACAACCGCTCTCTTATTTCAAACCCTTTTCTTCCTATAAACGTTCATACGTTTACTTGTCCGCAATGCGGAACTCGCTTACAAATAGCAGCTGGTACGCCCATTTGTCAGTGTACGCTCTGTGGTAAATTTCTACTGAGCAGAAACAGTGCCTAATCAGAAATCGGCATATAGGCAGCAAGATTTGCCGTATTCAGCGAGAGTTTCTGCTGAGTAGAGGAGGTAAGGGCTACGCGCTGAGCTATCTCAAAGCCCACAAGCCAGACTATGCCTTCGTCATCGCACAAGACACGTGCTTTGCGACGTCGAAGCAGCGAAATGCCCCGCTCTGAAAGAAAATCACTCACCAACTTAGAACCCCTACGGCCATAGGGCACAAAGCGATCACCTTTTTGAAGAGAACGCAGGAAGAGCCTGCCCTTGACTTTTTCTGCATCTATGCTACATTCCTGAATAGGAAACCAGGGCGTGTCTATACGTCCCCACTCTATCGAATGGCGCGCTCGGCAACACATCATATCGTTGTGTTGAAAAAACTTTCCCACCTGCGCCTCAACCAGACCTGCAATCTGTTTTTGCATTTCTGTGGGGAATAGTCCTTGCAAAGCCTCATGCATGAGGGTCAAGCGGGCTGGATGCGCCCTTAATACAGCAATAGGGATAGAAAAAACATCACCTTCACTACTTATATATTGAGCTTTTTCGCTTTGCAAAGCCTCCTGAAAGAAATAGTGAGCTTCGCGAAGTCGAGAAATGGTCTGAGAAAGCGTGAGACGTATGTGGGGATTAAACGACTCAAGATAGGGCAACAATTCGTGTCGTATACGATTGCGCAAGTATATCGTTTCGTTATTGCTGCTGTCCGTCACGTACGTTTGCTTCCTCTCTTCCAAGAATTTCAATATCTCATCGCGGGAGATAGACAACAGGGGGCGAACGATCGGTTTGCGTAGCGGTTGCTCCGCAGCGTCGTTCGTATCCATTCCAGTAAGCCCTTGAAGTCCGCTTCCACGAATAAGATTGAGGAGAAACGTTTCAACATTGTCATCACGATGGTGAGCCGTACAGATGGCATCAGCTTGTTGGCTTTGCAGCAGCTCATCAAACCAATCATAGCGCAACCGTCTTGCTGCCATCTCAATGCTTTCCTTATGGAGGTGTGCTTCGCGCCTTGTATCAAAGGACTTCACGAAAAGAGTCACACCATATTTCTGGCAAAGCCTACGCACAAACTCTTCGTCTCGCTGACTCTCTTCTGTTCTTAAGTGAAAATTGGCGTGCGCAGCAATAACCTCCACACCTTTATCTAAAAGGATGAGCAAAAGAGCAACAGAATCTGCGCCCCCGCTAAGTCCTAAGATTACACGTTTGGCTTGAATGGTGATTGCAGAGAGAGCTACATGCATGACAAAAAAAAGAAGAGATACGAAAAGAGGAATGAACGTGTGCGAAATCAGAGCAAATAGAATACAGAGTATACTAATATGAAACAGATGCTTCTAATCCCAAAGCGCGGACACGCTCAGCAATCTCGTCAAGCACTTGGGCTGAGGCTTTGAGAAGTCCCTGCTCGGGCGTTTCGCGATCTATCGTGTACACCATCACACGTGAGGGAGAGATTTTTTTGATGGCTTCTAACCATGCTGCCACGTAGTGTTCACCCGTATTGTCCACACTGATGCCGTCGTGGGTTTCACCACACATAAACATCGTCTGAATAATTACCTTTCCCTTAAAAGCGCAAAGCGTATCAATAACTTTGCTTACCTCATATCTACCCACAGGGCGGTCTACAAGTTGAATGTAAGGCGTATCTACGGTATCTAATTTCTGAATATTGTCGTCCACACGCAATAAAGCCTCGAAGACATCTGGTTTGTGGCTCATTGTAGCATTGCTCAATACAGCCACCTTGGCTTTGGGGCAATAGGCATCGCGCAAAGCAAGCGTATCATCGATAATAGCTGGAAACTCGGGATGAGCAGTAGGCTCACCATTGCCCGCAAACGTAATAACATCTGGCAGCGCATGTTCTGCTACCATCTTGCGCAATTGGTTCTCCAAGGCCTCTTTGACTTGTGAACGGGATGGGCGAGGTTGGTGCGGACGCTGCCCTTCGTTGAAGCCACACTCACAATATAGACAGTCAAACGTACAAAGTTTGCCATCGGCTGGTATCAAGTTTACGCCCAATGAAATACCTAATCTGCGACTCCTTATTGGGCCGAAGATTGGAGAGGGAAAAAGTATTGTCATAACCGACTGTGATAGGATTTGAGGGCAAAGGTACATATTTTAACCCAAATCAGTCGTTTGCGTTTAATCCAATTAGTCTATAAGTATTTAGCTCCAACCTTTTCAGTATGCAGTAAACAACCTGCCTTTGAGAACAAACGGTAGCCTATTCCCTATCAAAAGCGGCGTTTATTCCATACGCCAAGGTGCGCTTTGAGAAAAACAATGTATCTTTGCTTGCATAAATCAATTACATACAGAACTTATGAAATCTTATTTCAAACAGATTTTTCGGGGAGCATTCCTATGCTTGCTTTGTTTCACATGCTCTATAACCTGCTTCGCTCAAGGCGTAGCAGACTTGCCTGCTGTCGAAGATGGGCTACAAGTAGCACCGCTCAGCGAAATGGACTTGACTAAGACCATTTGTGGATGGGGTACTGTTCAAGCAAACAAATCCATCGATGGGCATACATTGACACTCGCTGGTGTCAGCTACGCAAATGGTGTTGGCACACATGCTGACGCGCAGATTGTCGTAAAACTCAATGGCAGTGCCTTGCGTTTCAGATGCGTTTTGGGAATTGATGACGAAACCAATGGAGAAGGCGAAGTGAATTATACCTTTACTGGACAAGGCGAAAACGGATTGAGAACAACGCTCCAAGCTGGTGTTATCAAAGGTGGAGCTACACCTGTGGACATCGATCTCGATGTGAACGGCTTCAAATACCTATTTATGGACTTCCACCAAGGCGAGAACGATTGGAACGACCACATAGATTTGGCAAATGCCCGTCTGCTGTGGAATGACGATGAGGGTGCGGCTTCTTCTCCTTTTATCGTGTCAAAAACCGAGGTAGGGCAAGGTTTAGCTTGTGCCACAAGGATGTTTTCGCAGCCTGGTGTATGCTACATGCATCGATTAAGAGCTACTAACCCAACGGCTTCTATTGAGGTGGAAGCTCTACCCGAGGGACTCTCCTGGAATGCGCGCAAAAAACGCGTTGAAGGAATCATTCAAGATGAAGGGGAATATCATTATATCGTGCGTGTCAACGATGGAGACGACCTCAAAACCGACACAATAAGTTTGCTTGTCAGCCGTTCGCTTGTTCAGCCCGTACCCTTCATGGGATGGCTATCGTGGAATGTTTTTGAAGAGGAGATTGATGAAGAGAAGATGCTTGCCGTAGCTCAGGCTGCAAAGGCTTACGGACTGGACACACTGGGTTATCGCTATTTATGTTTGGACGATTGGTGGCATAGCAGTTCGTCTCGTCCTGAAGGTGGTCTTCCCGACTACGACCACACCAAGTTCCCTCACGGACTAACCTGGCTTGCAGACAGCCTGCATCGCATGGGTTTCAAAATAGGCATTTATAGTGATGCTGCCACACGAACCTGCGCAGGTGCTTTTGGCTCGTATGGTTACGAAGAAGCCGATGCGCGTCAATATGCAGCTTGGGGTATGGACTTGCTTAAATATGACTATTGCGGAGCTCCCACTGCGACAGAAGAAGCCATACGCCGATATACCACGATGGGCAACGCTCTTCAAAATAGTGGACGTGACATCCTCTTTTACATCTGCGAATGGGGACCTCGCGAACCTTGGAAATGGGGCAGCGAGGCAGGTGGCACGTGTTGGCGTACCACCTACGACAGTCGCGACTTTTGGGACTGGGGAAACAAAGCTGATGGCGGACATATAGGAGCTATGCAGGGCTACGATGGCAACAAACATTTGTGGGCTTATGGTGGAGTAAATCGCTTCAACGACGCTGACATGATGATGGTAGGACTGCATGGCACGGGTAAATCCTCCAGTTTTGACTATGCATCCTATTTGAGCATGACAGGAGAAAGCAGCTATACAGGTATGACCACTGAGGAATATCAGAGCCAGTTCTCTCTATGGGCTATGATGGCTTCGCCACTCACACTATCGTTTGACCTCCGAAAGATTTCTAAGTCTGACCTACGCATCATTTCAAATACTGAAATGATAGCTATCAATCAAGACTTGATGGGTCAGCAAGCCGAGGTTGTTTGCGACACCGTCATAGGTCGCAGCTCTACGGCTTGTGCCTATGAGGTTTTGGTCAAGGAGTTAGAGAACGGAGATGTGGCCTGCGCTATATTAAATCGTGGCAACTATCGTAGGGCTATAACCATCACACCCGCGCTCTTGGGCTTAGACGAGGGTGAGAGCTATATATTCCACGATGTTTGGGGTGTAACCAAAGAGGATAGCATAGTGGGAGATGCAGGATTGAACGTGTATGTCAGCAAGCATCAAACTCGTGTGTTCCGCATTTCTCGCACAACACCCACTTCTACCCGTATGGCAACGCTCGAAGCCCCCTCTAAACAACTCAAGATACAACTCAAACGTGGCCGAGCTATTGTCAAGACAAACGATGCCCTGCCTAAACGTATCACCGTGAGCGATGCTACAGGACATGTCGTGACAGCAATCAGTTCGTCACAACGCGATGTAACGATAGATTTACCTTCCGAGAAAGGGGTTTATATCGTAAATGTCGTGAGTGGTGCGCATGTGCGCAGCGTAAAGCTCAAGATATAGGAAACTCATTGTTTCTTCTCGCTTACACCTATTCCATATTTATATACGTATTCGACAAACTATGAAAACAACTTTTGCGCAGAAACTAATTGAAGCTGGTGCAGTACGCTTAAGTCCTGCAAAACCTTTCACTTGGGCCAGCGGATGGCACTCACCTATCTACTGTGACAATCGTCGATTGTTGTCTTTTCCCGATGTTCGCTCTTTTGTCAAAGACGGTTTAGTGGCTCTCGTTCGTCAACATTTTGCCGATGCAGAGGTCATCGCAGGTGTAGCTACTGGAGCTATTGCTATGGGAGCTTTGGTGGCTGACGTATTGGAGAAGCCGTTTGTCTATGTACGTCCCAAACCGAAAGACCATGGTATGGGAAATCAGATAGAAGGCCGTCTGCCCGAAAATGCCAGTGTTGTAGTTGTCGAAGACCTCATCTCAACAGGCATGAGCAGTCTGAAAGCCGTGGATGCCCTTCGCGCTGCTGGTGCAAACATTAAGGGCATGGTAGCCAGCTTTACCTACGACTTCCCTATAGCCAAAGAGGCTTTTGAGTCGGCTCAAGTAGAACTCTACACGCTCTCTGACTACCCTCACGTCTTAGCCTATGCGCTGCAGAATGGAGATATCACGTCCGAACAACAAGCCATACTTTCCCAATGGCGCGACAATCCTGCCGAATGGGGAAAAGAATAGGCCAACCCTGCGAAAACTCATCCACACTAACGACAAGATTGAATAAAAAACACTTCTTATACACCTAAGACATTATGCAAAGCTACAAAAGCGAACTTCATGCCGTTTCACATCCTGTGAACATCGCCTTTGAACGTCTCTCCGACCTCACCGTTTTGGCTAATCTCAAAGAAAAGTTGAATAGCCCAGAAGCCACTTCTAAACTGGAACAAATTCCAGAGACATACCGTGGCACGGTGAAGTCCACGCTCGAAGCCATCAAATGTGACAAAGATAGCCTAAGCGTACAGAGTCCCTTGGGCGCTATCACGCTTCGCATCATTGAGCGCAAAGCACCAAACTTGGTACGTCTACAAGCCGAAAACGCACCTATTCCACTTGGCATGACGCTAAACCTCTCTGCAGATGGCGAACAAACCTCGAAGCTGCAAGTAGTCATTGAGGCCGAAGTCAACATGTTCATGCGCGGCATGGTTTCTGGCCCTCTCAGTAAGGCCGCAGAAGGCTTAGCCTCTGTGCTGGCAATGGTTTAACTGTGTCGCGGAGAGCCAAAGTCTGCGTTAAAGCAAACTGTTGTAATCCACCCTAACCATCTACTTCCCGCAAAGTCACGATGTCTCACTGGTATCAGAAAACCTCTCTCCTGCTTGCTGCAATCACGTTGCTGCTCTGTGGGTGCAACGATGATAGCATCCAAGACACATATAGTCGATTGGCAGCCAACTTTGAGTTTCGCTATTGTGCCACTGTGCCGCAGATGCGAGGGGCTCTATCTGGTAGCCCAGGCAGTTTCTTCACCGTACGACTGGCCAACACCAATTATGTGATTACCTCAAACGACAATCTTGCCAATCCGTACTACTATACCAAGAACGATGTAGACAACAGATTGCTTTACCTCTGTCGTGCAGGATTTATAATAGGAACTCCTGTACTCTCCTCTTCGCTTGAAGCCTACGATTTGGCCTGTCCCAATTGCTACTTGACACTCGTCAGTCGCCCGCTGGAGTTTGAGAGTCGCACCTTGCTACGCTGTACGCGATGTCAATGCGCTTACAGTTTAGACGATGCACAAGGCATCTTGGTGGAAGGGAAAAGCTCGGCACGCGTACTGATGCGCTACCACGTGCAATACGATGGCATGAACTATCTCTCTGTTCGCAATTAGGTCTCACATCGTTTACAGCGCACCTCACTTTTGGCATCATTGGCACGGAATACAGTCGTTTTTTTCGTCTATTACTCCATATAGGTACAAAAAACGTAGGAAATATTTGCCTTATTAAGCAATTCCATATAATTTTGCCCCGCTTTCTGCCAAAGGAAGCTATAAATCTTTATCTTTTTTACAAACATTTTTATTTTCTTCATCTATGTACTTAGATTCAGCGAAGAAGCAAGAGATCTTTGGCAAGTACGGAAAGTCTAACACGGATACTGGTTCCGCTGAGAGCCAGATAGCCTTGTTTTCCCACCGTATTGCCCATTTGACGGAGCATGTCAAGGCCAACCGTAAAGATCATAGGACAGAACGGGCCTTGGTGATGTTGGTTGGTAAGCGTCGTGCGCTGCTCAACTACCTCAAGCACAAGGACATCGAGCGCTATCGCGCCATCATCAAAGCCCTAGGCCTGCGCAAATAAAAAAAATTGCGCTTTTAGCTCAAAAAGCTACAAACCGCTGCAAAAACATACCTTGCAGCGGTTTTTCTTGTGTTAAATTTGCTAAAAAACAGAAAAAAGCCTACCTTTGCCGCCTACTGGTGGATATCCTTATAAATAAGGAACAAATGTGCAAAACGATTTGCACATATCAGATATAGCAATTAACTCATTCAATCACACTCTAAACCTCTTAAAAGCTTATGTGGTTATGTAATTCTTCTGTAGGCAGAAAAGTGGTGATGTCAGTAACTGGTCTCGCGCTGGTACTGTTTCTTACTTTCCATGCTTGCATGAATGTTGTAGCTATCTTCTCCGAAGAAGGCTACAATGCCATTTGTGAATTTCTTGGCTCCAATTGGTATGCCGTGGCAGGCACCGTAGCCTTGGGAGCCTTGGTGGCAATTCACTTTATTTTTGCCATCATCTTGACCCTTCAAAATCGTAAGGCACGCGGTCAAAATCGCTATGCCGTTACAGCTAAGCCCGACAAAGTGGAATGGACCAGCCAAAACATGTTTGTCCTGGGCTTAATCGTGGTAATCGGCTTGCTGCTCCACCTCTACAACTTCTGGTGGAACATGATGGCTGCCGAACTGTTTGACTTACAACCTTTGGCTCACAGACCCAGCGATGGATATGCTTGGATTTCTGACGTATTCAGCAATCCCGTCTTCTTCGTACTCTATCTGATATGGTTCTGTGCGATCTGGCTTCACCTCACACACGGAATCTGGAGCGGCTTGCAAACATTGGGCGCAAGCGGAAAGACATGGTTCAAACGCATCAAATGTATCAGCTGGATTTGGAGTACGCTCGTCATCCTCATGTTCGTAGCTGTTGCTGTCTTCTTCTTTGCAAAAAGTATCATCGCACCAAATCTCATCTCCCTTTAACGGACTATAACTATGGCTACACTTAATTCTCGAATACCTGAAGGTCCTATTGCTGAAAAATGGACAAACTTCAAGGCCCACCAAAAACTCGTTAACCCTAAGAACAAGCGTAAACTCGATGTCATCATCGTTGGTACAGGTTTGGCAGGTGCCAGTGCGGCTGCCTCTTTGGGTGAGATGGGCTTCCATGTTCTCAACTTCTGTATACAAGACTCTCCTCGTCGCGCACACTCCATCGCTGCACAGGGTGGTATCAACGCCGCTAAGAACTATCAAAACGATGGCGACTCAGTATATCGCCTATTCTATGATACGGTGAAAGGTGGTGACTATCGTGCACGCGAGGCCAACGTATACCGTTTGGCCGAAGTGAGTGCCAACATCATAGACCAGTGCGTGGCACAGGGTGTTCCTTTTGCACGCGAATACGGCGGCATGTTGGCCAACCGCTCATTTGGTGGCGCACAGGTGAGCCGCACATTCTACGCCAAGGGACAGACAGGACAGCAATTGCTGCTCGGCGCATACAGCAGTCTGATGTGTCAAGTAAACAAAGGCACTGTAGAGCTCTACACGCGCTACGAAATGCTCGATGTAGTCATCGTGGATGGACGTGCTCGTGGTATCATTGCGCGCAACCTCGTATCAGGTAAACTCGAACGCTTCAGCGCAAACGCTGTAGTCATCGCCACTGGCGGTTACGGCAACACTTACTTCCTCAGCACCAACGCCATGGGATGTAACTGCTCTGCTGCCATTGCTACCTATCGTAAGGGTGCACTCTTTGCCAACCCCTCGTACGTGCAAATTCACCCCACTTGCATTCCCGTACACGGCGACAAGCAGTCTAAACTCACGCTGATGTCCGAGTCTTTGCGTAACGATGGACGCATCTGGGTACCTAAGAAATTGGAGGATGCTCAGAAGCTACAACGCGGAGAAATCCAAGGAAAAGACATCCCCGAAGAAGACCGCGACTACTACCTCGAGCGTCGTTACCCTGCATTCGGCAACCTCGTACCTCGCGACGTGGCTTCTCGTGCAGCCAAAGAGCGTTGCGACAAAGGCTTCGGTGTGAACAACACTGGACTGGCCGTATTCCTCGACTTCTCGCAAGCCATCAAAGACTTCGGTCGAAAAGAGATCGAAGCACGCTATGGTAACCTCTTCGACATGTACGAAGAAATCACCGACGAAAGTCCCTACGAGACTCCGATGCAAATCTTCCCTGCCGTACACTACACCATGGGTGGTATTTGGGTAGACTACGAACTCATGACCACCATCAATGGTCTCTTCGCTATCGGTGAGTGCAACTTCTCTGACCATGGAGCAAACCGTCTCGGTGCTTCTGCACTGATGCAGGGCTTAGCTGATGGATATTTCGTATTGCCCTACACCATCCAGAACTACTTAGCAGACCAAGCCATCTGGCCCAAGCTGCCCACGACTCTTCCCGAATTTGATGAAGCCGAGAAGCAAGTGCAAGGCCGCATAGACCGTCTCTTTGCCATCAACGGCAAACGTTCCGTAGATAGCATACACAAGGAATTGGGTCATATCATGTGGGAACACGTAGGTATGGGACGCACCAAGCAAGGACTCGAAGAAGGCATCAAACTCATCAGCGAACTACGTAAGGAATTCTACGAGAACCTGCGTGTTCCAGGCACACAAGAAGGTGTCAACGTAGAGCTCGAGAAAGCACTCCGCCTCGAAGACTTCCTCCTCATGGGACAGTTGGTTGCCAACGATGCCCTGCATCGTGAAGAAAGTTGCGGTGGTCACTTCCGTGAAGAGCACCAGACCGAAGAAGGCGAGGCCAAGCGCGACGACGAAAACTTCTTCTACGTAGGATGCTGGGAGTATCAAGGCAGCGACGATGCCAAACCCACACTCTCTAAGGAGCCTCTGAGCTACGAGATCATCAAAGTTCAAACCCGTAACTATAAGAACTAAAAAAATGGCAAAAAATATTTCCTTTACTATTCGCTACTGGAAGCAAAATGGTCCTAAAGATGCGGGGCACTTCGATGAGCGTGAGATGCACGACATACCCGATGACACCAGCTTCCTTGAGATGCTCGATATCCTCAATGAGCAACTCATAGAAGACGGCCAAGAGCCGTTTACATTCGACCACGACTGTCGCGAGGGAATTTGTGGTATGTGTTCGCTCTATATCAACGGCACTCCTCACGGAAAGACAGAGCGTGGTGCTACAACCTGTCAGCTCTATATGCGTCGCTTCAATGATGGAGACGTCATCACCGTAGAGCCTTGGCGCAGTGCCGCTTTCCCTGTCATCAAAGACTGCATGGTAGACCGCAGTGCTTTCGACAAGATACAAGCCGCAGGCGGATACACCACCATCCGTACTGGTCAGGCACAAGATGCCAATGCAATTCTGATCCCCAAGGAGGACGCTGACGAGGCAATGGACTGCGCTACATGCATCGGTTGTGGTGCCTGCGTAGCAGCCTGCAAGAATGGTTCGGCCATGCTCTTTGTAAGCTCCAAGGTATCACAGTTTGCATTACTTCCACAGGGACGCGTCGAAGCCGCCAAGCGCGCCAAAGCCATGGTAGCTAAGATGGACGAACTCGGATTCGGAAACTGCACCAACACACGTGCCTGCGAAGCCGTTTGTCCCAAGAACGAAACCATAGCAAACATCGCACGCCTCAACCGCGAGTTCCTCAAAGCCAAACTCGCAGACTAAGGTTCAGCCATCAAACACAGAGAAACAGCCTCTAATAGGCCGCGTTCTCTATTTCTCACAAAGCCTCGACCCATCAGCGTCGAGGCTTTGTGCGATAAGTATAAGCCGTTCCTTGTCCCAAGACTACACGTGTAAGAAATAAGATGGCTCACACCCCAAAAAAACTTTTAGCGGACAGCAATAAGATTTTAACCCAAATCGTGTCATTAGGGTTTAATGAAGAGGCAACTAATCCTCAACGAATTCCCAATAGCCATTTCCTGACTTCGGCGGTTTTAACATTTCCAGAGGTTGAACCCAGTTGAAACCCCGATAAATAGGGCGTTTTGCTCGGTGACTTGGGTGACTTGGAAATTTTGCGTACCTTTGGGGTATGTTCCCACGCAAGAAGAAAAA
>JAFVCB010000034.1 GCA_017479555.1 Bacteroidaceae bacterium
GCACATTTGCCGTTCAGCAGGGAGAATGGAGCGAAATGCTCGATTTCTTTCTGAAGATGCGATAGATTTGTAACGGCAACGAACATATTCTATGAATTTAGGCTAAACGTGTATAAACTTAGGCTTAGTTCTTACAAACTGTGGTTAAGTTTTCACAAACTAAGCCTAAGTTTATAAAACACATGGGTAGCTGCGGAAATATTCGGGGCTGCAAAACGCAAACTCTGGGCTGCAAAACGCAAACGCGGCCTATGTTCGTAGGAACACAGGCCGCGCGGGATGTGACGCTGCGGGGCTTACGGCACGAGTACTTTGATGCCGTTCTGAATATATACGCCGCCGCTGGTGGGATGTGCCACTTGGCGACCTTGCAGATCGTAGGTGGCATGAGCCGCGAGGGAGGATTGTCCCCCTACGGTGGGCAGAGCGATGGCGGTGGCCAAGTCGTCGAACTGATACTTGCCATCTGTGATTTGCTCCAATGTGAAGGGGATGAACACCATGTCGAAGTGCGACCACGGCGCGGTGCTTGTCATCACGTCGTCTTCAAGGAAGAACCCGATGCGTCCGTCTATCATCTGACACATGGAGCTATAGGCTGACATGTGGTCGCTCACAAGGAAGGCTGTGGCGGCATCGCGTCCCTCCCAGTTGCTGGCCATGGCCTCCGTGGTGGCATAGTCGCTCTCGGAGGTAAGGGCTTTGTAGTAGATGGATACGCTGCGTCGGCCGCTGGCACCCCATACAGGGTCGGTGAATGCACTACGTCCTGGAGCGGAGAGCAGAGCGAGCATGACGCTCTGTCCGTCGGCCACACGCTTGGCGGGTACGATGATGATGTCTCCGTTGCAGGCATTCTCGCTGCTGTATACACCTGCGGTTACGCCTGCACCGCTGTAGGTGTGACGACGATTGAGCCAAGTGCCCTCACCTGTGGCTATATCGGTGAAGTGATACACGTTGAAGTTGCGGCCATTGGCGGCGCGTCCGCTCATCCATATATCTCCGTTGGGCAACTCTTCGCACTTGGGTTCATCGCTATCGGTGTAGGCGGCTTGCTCTCCGAGGATGTTCCACGTCTGTCCGAAGTCGTCGCTATAGAAGGTGATGTTACCATTCTGACCCCACGTTCCGTCGCTGTTGTTGGTCTTGACGATGGCGGTGAAGTACACGCGGTAGTAGTCTCCCTTCTTATACACGCGGCTCTGGAGCATACGTCCGCTGCCGCAGAAGGCGGAGTAGATTGTAGGACTCACGCCACCTTTGGTCTTGAGACCCAACATCGTGTCGGTGATGTCCTGTGGCTTGCCTTTGACAAATGCACCTCGTGCGTTGAGGTAGCCTGTCTCCCACTCACCAGTTTCCTCGTTGAGCTGGAGGTAGAAGCGTGCCATCTTAACAGCAGAGGCAAAGCCCGTGTTTCCTGCGGCTGCAAGCACGAGTATGAGGTTTCGCTCGCTGTCGGCCACCATCGCGGCATCACCATAGGCGGCTGTGAAGCGCCCGCTGTTGTCGCCCGCTGCGGCTGTCTTCTCTTCGCTCCAAGTCTTTCCGCCATCGCGACTGACTTTCATCACGAGGTCGATGCGGTAGTGATAGAAACCGCGATCGTAGTAACCTATGTCGGCCTCGTTATAGCGAAGGTCGTACATGGTGATGACATCGCCGTTGACAGCACGAGCTACAGAGGGAATACGATAGGGTATATCGCGCTCGTCGTAGTCGTATGCGATATAGGCCACGTCGGGATTGGTCTCGGTGAAATGGGCTACGATGTTTTCGCTCTGCGAACTGATATTGGGGAGCGACTGTGTGGATTTTCCTGCACCAAGGGTGTAGCCGTTAAACTTATAGCCTATCCAGCAGACGGGTGCGGTGAGCGAAATGACACCGTGGCGCGGCAGGAAGAGGGTGTGCTGTGTGTCGCTGAGGTTGAAGTTGAGTTGTCGTGTCTGGCTACCGATGGGGAAGGTGACAGCTCCGCGTGCCACATGACTATGTGTGGCGGGAAGTGTACTGGGTAGTCCCTCGAGAGTGATGTCTACCGTAGCACCTATGGGCTCAAAGAGATAGCTACACTTGGCATTGGAGGCAGCCAAGAATCCGACCTTGAATTCCGCTCCTGCAGGGCTACCGTTGCTGCCGATGGGGGCTACGCCCGTCGAGAGGTCGGCAGCATTGCTCAGACAAACGTCGTTCTGAATGACAAAGGTGGCTGCGCGCGATACTGGCACAAGCACGAGCGGTTTGGTGCCATTGAGTGCCGTACCCGTGGCGGCTGCATAGTCCTCGCCAGCCACGCGGTTGTAGAGTTTGAAGCCCGATGCATCGCCCACGAGACACCATAGCTGACCCTCGTGCGTTATGTCGGTGCGTCCGTTGCGTACCATCGCATTCTCGTAGCTGAGGGTCTCCTTGGGTGTCACCATGAGACAATACTTATTGCTTGCACCGTACGTGATACGCACCCACTTCTCTCCGTAGGTGGAGCTGTATATATCGGTATCGACTGGCACATCGCGCACGGGTATCCACAGCGAGCCACCGTCGTTCTGCGTCCAATAGGCCAGCTGATTGCCTTTGCCACGATAGGCATTGAGGCTGAGCGCTGCCGACGCGCTGCCGCTGCGATAGATGGTGAAACCTGTGGTCTGCGCCGTGCCGTCTACCTGCGCGTCGTCGGCCACAGTGAGGGAAGCACCAAGCGTCCAGTTGTTGGCCTGTGCCACGTCAACAAAGTTGGCATAGCTGCCGCTGCTGACCGCGTCAGTGGCCAAGGCTTTGGTCTCACCCACTAATTTATTGTAGATTACAAAACTCTCCTCTGTGCCTACGAAGCACCACAGATTGCCATCGTCGGGCGTGGCACTGTTGGTACATTTGGGCACATCGGTGGCTGACGCTACACTGAAGTGATAGTTCTTGTCGCGCGCAAAGATGACGCGCACCCATTTCTCACCATAGGCACTCGAGAAGATGTCAGAGAGCAATTCTACCTGCTCTGTGGCATTGGCCAATCCGTTCCACGAAAGGGTGCGGTCGGGATAGCGCAGGACGTAGTCGTCGGTGGGTTCTACGCTGATGGCAGCGGCTTCGCCCGTAACGGCTTCGCCCTCGTACTCAAAGGTGACTGCCGTGCCGTAGAGCGTCTGTCCGTTCCAGTGGAATGCGCTGTAGACGGCAGGCTGCGTAGTGAGCGTGAGGGTGTGTTTGGTGCTGGCATCTTCTGTGGCGTAGCTAAGCGTGGCAGAGAAGATGGGCGTGAGGTCGTTGCGCACCCCGCTGAGGTATACGCCAGGTGCATAGGTCGTGCTGTTGCGCACCTTGGCTCGCTGGCCTACCGAGGTATACTTTCCGCTAACAGGTGTGTTGCTGCTCACCCAGTAAAGGTAGTAGGTTTCATCGCCTTGCAAGGTTACGGCCTCGGCAAACTGATAGGTATAGTTGGCCTCGGAGGTGGGTTGAAGATGATTGGACGAAACAGCTATCACATCGTCGGCATTGACGGCATCAACGCCTGTACTTGTGGTGGCAATGGCCAGATAGCTGTCGGTCTGGTCGGTGGCTTTACTGCCATTCACCAGTCGCAGCGTGATGGCCGATAGCGTGTAGCTGGTGGCCACATTGGGCGTTTGCACACCAAACCACTTGAAGCCTGTGGCCTGATCGTTGGCCGTGAGGTTGGTAGACCAATCCACGGTGTTCTGGGCAAAGGCGGTCAGTGTGGACAACAGACCTACGATGAACATAAGCAGTTGTCGAGAAAAGTTTGTTCGCATGATGAGAATGTATGTTGTTGGTTCGCACACCTATGGAGACATAAGTGGTGCGAAGGGTTTGTTGTTCGTCCTAATGCATCTGTGCCTCTCGTGGCTTTGCGAGTTATTTGATGATTCGTCGGCCATCGCTACTGATGAAGATGCCGTGGTTGGGTGCAACAACAGGGCGACCTTGGAGGTCGTACCATCGCGCAGGCTGCGTCGTGGCAGGTTCTCGCTCGATGGTTTGCAAGCCACTCACGGGGGCAGCAAGCGGTGTGAAGCGCAGTTTGTGGGTATACTCACCCGAGGACGGCACTTGGTAGGTGCTGATAGTGCCTGGGCCGCACGAGCCATTGCCTACACCGGCTAAGATATAGTCGAAATAGACGTAGGTATCTTCTTCGGGCTGAAGCGTCCACTGGTGAGTGGTTGCCCCATAGAGCGTCACATCGTCGCGATGGAGGATTTGCATGTTCATCGGGCCTTCTACTTCAACCTTGAAGCCCAATCCCTGGTCATCACTGATGAGCAGTTCGCGTATGTCCTCACGATTGCCACTGGTCTGCGGTCGGAAATAGGGTTCGTAGAGCGCGGTGACTGTGGTGGAGTAACGACCGAGGAAACTGCCCGTCTTGCGATCATTGTAGTTCTCCCACGGGCCGCGCCCATAGTACTGCACATGCTCCATCGTTCCTGGTATGCGCCACGTCAAGCCTAAACGACGCAGGCCGCTGGTTTGCGGGCGGTAGGTCACTTGCATATCCACCTGTCCATTAGCATAGATGACGTACTGAATATCGCAGTCGGCTCTGTTGCCCTGAGCCTTTACGAATACGGTGGCTGTGCGAGCATCGTCGGAAAGTTGGAAGGTGGCGGTTTGACGACTGATGCCGTTGTCGGGAAGATAGTTGGCATGCGTGCCGTAGGCATCGTGGTTTTCTATCCAAGCATAGTGGTTGAACGTGGGCGTGCTAAGCAGCAGGTCGGTGTCGTCGTAACGCCAAGTGGTCAGACTGCCATCTTGCTGAAACGTCATTTGCAATCGTCCGTTGCTGAACGTGGTGGTTGTCCCCTGCTCCACCATCACCAACTTCTCCGTCGTCGTGCTTTGGTCTACTTCGTCGAGCGTAGCAGCACGTGCCTTGAGCTGGGTCTGGAACTGGGCTACGACATGCCCCGCTTCAGCCCATTCAGTAGCCTCGCGCGTGCATATCTCTATATTGAGCAGCATCTCGTGCGTAGACGTGAGCGGCGTAGTGAAGGGAATGCGCAGGGTTTGCGCTCCGCCTCCCACCCGCGTGGCAGGGATATCGAGAATGCCCGTCTCGCAGGATTCTCCATTGTCGAGCACCGTCCACCGCAGGTAGAACTGTGTGAGGTCTAAGAAGTTGTAGTTGTTAATCAGTCGCACACGCTTGGTTGATGGTGTATAGGAGGCAAGCGAGATATATTGGTATACCTGCTTCACCTCAGTGAGTTCAGGCGACCAAGTGCGGTCGGCATTGATGATGCCA
>JAFVCB010000035.1 GCA_017479555.1 Bacteroidaceae bacterium
AATAACCCTCGTTATTTACTTGCGTGACGAAGAGAGGACTTCGTATGCGCTATGGCTCGAAAAGCTTATATTGATGTGATGCGCGCGATAGGTATTCTGCTGATTATCCTTGCGCACGTTTACCCATGCCAAACAGATTTTTGGTTCAACTTTCGCTCGTTTGATGTGCCGCTGATGTTGTTTGTTTCGGGTTTGTCGTACGCGGGACGAAACATGACGTATTCGCGTGCGTGGTTGGTCAAACGGTTCAAGCGTCTTTGTTTTCCGCTGTGGATATTCCTCACCATCCTTTTCCTGTTTCGCTTTGCGATGCATTTAATCTTCGGTGCAAAAGCGCCGACATGGCAGATTATGCGCGATTCCTACACGATGTATTGGGGCATAGGCTACGTTTGGATATTTCGCGTGTTCCTACTTGTGGGCATCGCAGTGCCTGCCTTGTTGGCTATCAATAGGCAACTGGCTCGCTTGTGGGCTTTTCTCTTGGTATTAGGTGCTGCACTTCTGTTGCTTGAGTGGGTACATCCGCAACTCTGTGTTTGGTCAATAACTCGCGAGACGGTGCTCTACTTGTGGGGCTATGCCATCGTGTTTTTGCTGGGACTACGTATGGGCGATGCGCACACTACGCAGGGCGAACGCTTCGTGGCTTTGCTGTGTGTGGCAGGTGGGCTGATCGTGGCTTGGCTTTGTACACATAGAGAACCGTGGTTTGAGTTGCAATCGTTCAAGTATCCACCTCGCGCGCTCTTCTTGCTCTATGGCATGACGGCTTCGGTGATACTCTATTTACTGCTCGCACGCTTGCAGCGTGCACCACGCTGGCTCTTGTTTATTGGTGGCAACACGGGGTGGATATACCTGTGGCATATCTTTGTGGTTCAGAGTGTTAGCTTTGTCGCTGGCACTATGCCGTGGACAGTGAAGCTGCTCGTCGTGGCACTGTTTGCTATACTGATGACCTATGTGCAGGTGCGGCTGGTGAATGTGGTGAAGGCCAAACGCGAGCTTCCTATCTTGAAATACCTGGTAGGGTAGCCGATTTCTCATTGTCGCACTCCCAAACGACGAAGGTGCGAGCTTGTAAATAGGGTGTCCTTGGTTTAAAATAAAAAAACACCCACTTACCGCATTTTGAGGGTTGTCGAAAAGAGCGGATTTGCCATGTCTACATAGCAGTCTGATGCGCTAAAAACGACATCCAATGTAGGAAAAACTACATAGGCATGTAGAAAAAACTACCTCGGCATGTAGAAAAAACTGCATGCCGAGGTAGTTTTGCGGCTTTATTGAGGCCGTTTTGAGAGGGTGGGAGAGACCTTGTTATTCTCTACTACAAAGATCCGACAAATTCCTGTCTTTTTTTGAGAAAACGCGTCAAAAAAAGTGGTGCATTTTTCTCTGAGACTCTGCTGTGCCTAAGGAATTGTTTTCGCGATGTGTAGAGCTTTTCAGCCTTGGTAGGTAAAGATAGCGTCCTTCACAGCCTTGACGTCGTCGAGGCGACGTACGGGGGTGTGGTGTGGTGCTGCCTTTACGCTTTGTGGGTCGGACTTGGCCTCCTCTGCTATCTGCTTCATCGCAGCGATGAAACTGTCGAGCGTATCTTTGCTCTCTGTCTCGGTAGGCTCTATCATCAGTGCTTCGTGGAAGAGCAGTGGGAAATAGATTGTGGGTGCGTGGAAACCGAGGTCGAGCAGTCGTTTGGCCACATCGAGTGTGGTGACGTGGCTATCGTCGTGGTGGTCGCCACCATACTCAGGGCGCAATCCGTCGAATACGAACTCGTGTTTGCAGAGTCCATCGATGGGGAGGAGATAGTGGCTCTTGAGCTGATCCTTGATGTAGTTGGCATTGAGCACCGAGAGAGGACCAGCCTGTGCGAGCCCGTCGCGACCTAAGGCTAAGAGATAGGCGTAGGCGCGGACGATGATGCCGTAGTTGCCCAGGAACGTGCTGACGCTGCCCAGTGAGCCATCGCGACACTCCAGCGCGAATGTACCATCTTCGCGACGCACTACGTGGGGGTCGGGAAGGAACTGTTCCAATCCTTTGCGTACACCTACGGGACCATCGCCTGGACCTCCGCCGCCGTGGGGTGTAGAGAAGGTTTTGTGGAGATTGATGTGCATCACGTCAAATCCCATGTCGCCCGGACGACATACACCGAGCATCGGGTTGAGGTTGGCACCGTCGTAGTACATCAGTCCTCCGCATTCGTGTACCAAGCGTGCTATCTCGGGAATCTCGGTCTCGAAGATGCCCAGTGTATTGGGGTTGGTCATCATCATGCCTGCGATGTCGTCGCCCAATAGGGGTTTGAGTGCTTCGAGGTCTACTGTGCCGCGTTCGGTGCTTTTGACCTCAACGATTTGCAGACCACAGACAGCTGCCGAGGCAGGGTTGGTGCCGTGAGCAGAGTCGGGCACGATAATCTTGGTGCGCTTCTCGTCACCGCGGCTACGATGGTAGGCGCGTATGGTCATCAGTCCCGTGAGCTCGCCGTGTGCGCCAGCGTAGGGATTGAGTGTGAATTCCGACAGACCAGCTACCTCGGAGAGCATACGCTGCTCCTCCCAGTAGAGTTGGAGTGCGCCCTGCACGGTGGCTTCGGGCTGTGCGGGATGGAGTGTTGCGAAGGCGGGTAGAGCAGCAACTTCTTCGTTGATTTTGGGGTTGTACTTCATCGTACAACTGCCAAAGGGATAGAACCCTGTGTCCACGCCGAAGTTGTTGTTCGACATATTGGTATAGTGGCGTGCCACGGTCTGCTCGTCTGCCTGAGGCAGGCAGAGAGGCTCGGCCTCATCGCGCACGAGTGCAGCGGGAAGACTCTCGCTGATGCCTTTTCCATCGGCTACGGGCTCGGGGAGTTGGTAGCCCACACGTCCCTCGCGGGAGAGTTCAAATATCAGTTTTCCGTAGAATATATTGTTCATGGCTTAGGCAGTTAGGAGTTCTACAAGGCGATCTATCTCTTCTTGGCTACGCTGCTCCGTGACAGCGATGAGCAGGGTGTCGTCGCTGAGTTTCACACCAGCTAAATAGCCTGCTTCAGCGGCACGTTCGATGAGTGCATCGGCGGTGTCGGCCTTGGCGCGTACGGCAAACTCGTAGAGGAAAGGCTGACCAGGATAGAGTAGCTCGAACTTTCCGCTCGCAACCAATTTGTCGGCCAAAGCGTGTGCACCACGACAGGAGTTTTCGTTGACCTCGCGCAGTCCTTGTGGACCTAACAGACTGAGGTAGGCGGCCACGTATAGGCACATCATGCCCTGTGCGGTACAGATGTTCGACGTGGCTTTCTCGCGACGAATATGTTGCTCGCGGGCTTGCATGGTGAGTACGAAGGTGCGCTTGCCGTCTTTGTCTTCGGTCTGCCCCACGATGCGGCCAGGCATCTTGCGGATGAGGGCGTTCTTGGCGCAGAGGTAGCCGATGTAAGGGCCTCCGAAACCGAGGGGGATGCCTAAGCTCTGTGCATCGCCACAAGCGATGTCTGCACCCCATGCGCCTGGCGACTTGAGTACACCAAGTGGCGAGGCAGCACCACTCACTACGAGCAAGGTCTTCTGCCCGTGGCACTCATCGGCTAAGCCAGTGAGGTCTTCCACGATGCCGAAGTAGTTGGGCTGAGGCACAATGACACCAGCCAAGTCTCCACCAGCGATGAGCGCAGAGAGCTGTTCGCGGTCGGTCACTCCGTCGCGTGCAGGGACTTCTACGAGGGCTATGCCGTGGTAGTCGGCGTAGGTGCGACACACGGCCAAGACGCGAGGAGGTAGTGTTTGGCTGATAGCCACCTTGTTGCGCTTGCGTGCTGCAGCTGCAGTCATCATCATGGCTTCGGCAGTGGCTGTAGCACCGTCGTACATGGAGGCGTTCGAGACATCCATGCCCGTGAGGTGTGCCATCATCGTCTGATACTCGAAGATGTACATCAGCGTGCCTTGCGAGATTTCAGCCTGATAGGGCGTGTAGCTCGTAGAAAATTCACTGCGGCTGGCGATGTAGGGCACCAAACTGGGCGTGTAGTGGTCGTAAGCTCCAGCGCCAGCGAAGCAAACGAGCTGTTTGTTCTTAGCAGAGAGTGCTGCCATCGTGCGACGTATCTCTACCTCAGACTTACCTTTGGGGAGGTCGAGCTCGCGTCCGAGGAGTAGCTCTTGAGGTATCTCAGCGTAGAGGTCATCAAGCGACTTTGCGCCGATGACTTCAAGCATCTGCCTCACGTCTTCCTCGGTGTGGGGGAAGTATCTGTGCATAGGGGTAATGTGAGATTGGGTATTAGATTATTGAATGTTGTGATTGTTTGCTTACCACATTCCGTACTTTTCGCAGCAAAAATAATTATTCCTCCTCTTATGTCCAAGAAAATATGCCCTATGTTTATTCGCGCTCCCTTTGATTACTTCACGCCTGCCTAAGGTCTGACGCCCCTTCTGGGCTTGTATTGTGGTGGACGCATTACACAGGGGTTGCGCTCCCGTTGGTCGCTTAACCCCTGCCTAAAGTCTGCCGCCCCTTTGGGGCTTGTATTTGGGTGGCCGCATTACACAGGGCTTGGGATACACGATGACGGCATACGATGGGAAAGCTCAAAGCACTGTTATTCGTTTGCACCCAGGCGCGGAGCGTAAGCCCCAAAGGGGCGGCAGACTATAGGCAGGGGTGGAATGGAGCGAAGCGGAATGCAACCCCTGTACAGCGCATTCCCCATTATACAAGCCCCAAAGGGGCGGCAGAACAAAGCACGCAAACCACCGCCGCAAACTGAAAAAAAAAGTTCTTATGCTTATTTGGACGCAAGCACCAAGCGGAAACCCAAACTTGCGATGCTAAAGTTGTGCTCGTAAGCGTCACGTACTGCCACACGACAGAAATCTGAATCACTGCCCTTACAACCTCCGCGCCCCACGCGATTCAGGCCTGTTGAAGCACCCGTCGGATTTGTCACTGCATCTATAGAATAAGAACCATATATGTCTTGACACCACTCTATCACATTTCCACTCATATCATATAAACCTAATTCGTTTGGTTTTTTTTGACCAACATCATGGGCTTCATAGTCGCTGTTGTCTATATTCCATGCTACTTCATCTACATCGTTAGAACCGCTATACTTGTAGTCATGGCTCTTTTGACCTCCTCGTGCGGCATATTCCCATTCAGCCTCTGTAGGCAAACGGAAATACATGTCCGACGGCACACCAAAATCACTCTTACGTGCGTTTAACATCTCAATAAATGTTTGACAATCATCCCAAGATACATTTTCTACAGGACGATTGTTTCCTTTGTTCTCGGATGGATTGTCTCCCATAATTTCTTCATATTGTGCTTGAGTTACTTCGTATGCACCCATATAGAAACTGCTAAGCGTCACTTGATGTACAGGTCTTTCATTGTCTGAGCCTTCATTGTCTTGTCCTTGCCCTTGTGTAGCACCCATCTCAAATGTGCCACCTTCTACTTTCTGAAAAACAAATAAGGGCATCTCACTTGTGCTGAAATCGTAGTAATCCTTATCGAATGAAACTACAACATTTTCACCCTTTACATCTTCATTTACTGAATCTGCTGGAGTTTCATTTATTGAGGTTTCCTCATCTTCTATCAATGAGTACTTTTGATTATTCACACAGTGAATGACTATCAAAGCCACAAAAAGGAGCACCATAGGAAGTAGCAGTATGGAATAATTGATATTTTCTGCCTGTGGCTGCTCCTCTTTGCCCGACGCATTGCCCGCCGCACCGGCTTGTTTCGCGGGTTTCATCATGGGCGAAGTCTTGTCAACCATATAATTCGGTGTTGTGGCTGACATTACAGGCCTTGACGTTCTCGAAGCACCCGAGGGCGGTGGCGGCAAATTGATACCGCCTTTTTTCTTGGCTTTCTTGGGCTCAGAGGACTTCCGTACTTCTTGCGGCTTCCGCTGTTCTTGTGTTTTTCGAGGCTCTTGCGGCTTCGGTGTTAATGGCTCTTTCGGTGCTTGTGGGTCAGTACTGATGTCCTCCACGATGTGCTTCATCCACGCACCAGCGTGTCCCAGCGGTAGGGTGACGATAGAGTCGTCGTCGGCTTCGCGGTTGTCTAAATAGTCGAGTACGGTCTGTGCGTTGGCGGGGCGATCTACTATGCGAAAAGCCATCAAACGGTTGATAAGCGTCACGGTGTGCGCACTCACCGAAGGGGGCAGCGGTGCTTTCAGCGCAAAGGCACTGCTGGGCTTGTCGAATTGTGAGATTTCCGAACACTCGGGTGGCCTGACTCCCGTGAGCATGTGGTAGAGCGTAGCTCCTACAGCATAGAGGTCGGTGCGTGGCTCAAGCAGCTGGAGGCTTTGGGAGTTTTGCTCAATGGGTGCATAGCCTTTGGTGTGGGAGAGAATCGTGCTGTGGTTGACATCGTTGGGGTCGGTGACGATAATCTTGGAAGCACCGAAGTCTATCAGCACGATGTGGTCGTGCCCATCGAACATCAGGTTGCTGGGCTTGATGTCAAGGTGGAGCAGGTGGTGCTGTTGGTGAACATAGCTGAGGGCATCGAGCAACTGACGAATGAGCTTGAGGGCAAAGTCTTCGCTCAGCGCACCGTGGTTGCGTATGAAGGACG